>JAFECV010000491.1 GCA_018241985.1 Pseudomonadota bacterium
AGGTGCAGCACGTTCCGGCCGCGGTGCACGCGGCTGCGCGCGAGCTCCGCCTTTGCGACGGTGCGCAGGTGCACCTCGTCGGGCCCGTCCATGAAACGCAGCGCGCGACCCCAGCTCCACAGCGCGGCCAGCGGCGTGTCGGGCGTGAGGCCGGCCGCGCCGAACACCTGCATCGCGCGGTCCATCACGCGCGTCTGCAGTCGCGCGGCGACCAGCTTGATCGCCGACACGTCGGTGCGGGCGGCGGCGTTGCCCTCGGCGTCCATGCGCCATGCGGCGCGCAGCACCAGCAGCCGCGCCTGGTCGATCTCGACGCGGCTGAGTGCGATCCAGTCCTGCACGTTCGCGAACTCCGACAGGTGCCGGCCGAACGCGACGCGCTCGAGCGCGCGTTCGGCCATCAGTTCGAGCGCGAGTTCGCACTGGCCGATCGTGCGCATGCAGTGGTGCACCCGGCCCGGTCCGAGCCGCGCCTGCGCCAGCGCGAAGCCTTCGCCCTCGGCGCCGAGCAACTGGTCCGCCGGCACGCGCACGTTGCGCAGCACGATCTCGCAATGCCCGTCGATCGCCTGCTGCTGCATCACCGGGATGTTGCGCACGATCTCGACGCCCGGCGCATCCATCGGCACCAGCAGCAGGCTGTGGCGCTGGTGCGTTGGCGCATCGGGCGCGGGGTCGACGGCGTCCGATCTGCCCATCACGATCACGAGCCGGCAGTTCGGGTGCGCCGCGCCGGTGATGAACCACTTGCGTCCGTTCAGCAGGTAGCCGTCGCCGTCGCGCGCGATCCGGGTCTGCAGGTTGGTCGGATCGGACGAGGCGACGTCGGGTTCGCTCATCGCGAAGCACGAGCGGACCCGGCCTTCGAGCAGCGGCATCAGCCACCGCTCCCGCTGCGCCGGAGTGGCGAACCGGTGCAGCAGCTCCATGTTGCCGGTGTCGGGCGCGCTGCAGTTGAACACCTCGCTCGCCCAGGGCACCCGGCCCATGGTTTCGGCGAGCGGCGCGTAGTCCAGGTTCGACAGGCGCGTGCCCGGCTCGCCCTCGCGCAACTCGGGCAGGAACAGGTTCCACAGGCCGGCGGCGCGGGCGCTTTCCTTCAGTGGCTCGATCACGTCGAGCGGATAGACGCCGGCGTCGGCCCAGCGGCGCCAGTCGCGGTGCGAGGGCAGGATCAGGTCGTCCATGAAGCGCTGCACCTGCTGCTGCAGCGCCTGTGCACGCGACGAGAGAGCGAAGTCCATGCCGCCAATGTAAGCCGGGCGGATCTGCGCTGGATCAAGTCCAGGCGCGTGCGCGACAGCGAGCGGGATTCGCGATTCGGTCTGTCTGCTCTGCCTCGTTTGGCTTTATCTTCGGTTCGCCGTTGATTCACCCGAGGAACGCCATGGACTTCGCGCCGAGTTCCGGCTGCAGACGCGCGCCGTGCAAAGCGAGGGAGGCAAGGGCGACCACTATGTCGTGCATGGGCAGAAGGTGTTCATCTCGACCGCCCAGGTGGCGAACAAGATCATGCTGCTCACGCGCACCACGCCGATCGAGGAATGCAAGGGCACAGAGGGCCTGTCGCTGTTCTACTGCGACCCGGACCGCAGCCGCGTCGAGGTGCGCGAGATCGAGAAGATGGGGCGCAAATGCGTGGACACGAACCAGCTGTTCATCGACGGGCTGCGCATTCCGGTGCAGGACCGTGTCGGCGACGAAGGCAAGGGCTTTCGTACATCCTGCACGGGCTGAACCCCGAACGCATCCTGATCGCCCACGAGGCCGTGGGGCTGGGCCAGGCGGCGCTGCGCCGCGCGACGGGCTATGCGAGCGAGCGCGAGGTCTCCGGCCGCCCGATCGGCAAGAACCGGAGCATCCAGCACCCGCTGGCGCAATCATGGGCGGAACTGGAGGCCTCGCTGCTGATGGCGCAGAAAGCGGCGTGGCTCTATGACCGGCACCAGCCCTGCGGAGCGGAGGCCAACGGTGCGAAATACCTCGCCGCGGAAGCCTGCTACCGCGCCTGCGAGAACGCGGTCCGCACCCATGGCGGCATGGGCTATGCGAAGGAATACCACGTGGAGCGCTATCTGCGCGAAGCGTGGATTCCGCGGCTGGCACCGGTCAGTCCGCAGTTGATCCTGTGCTTCATCGCGGAGAAGGTGCTGGGGCTTCCGAAGTCGTATTGATCCGGACGGTGCGTACGATATTTCGTGTGTAGCACTTGTTCCGATTGCGCATGCAGCTATCGCAAATATAGCGAATCACGGTGCGTCTTCGTCC
>JAFECV010000492.1 GCA_018241985.1 Pseudomonadota bacterium
AGGATCGGATAGCTCGCCCAGTCGCGACTGGTGACGTGCGCATGGTCGAAGGTCACTTCCTCGTGCAGCGTGCGACTGATCGACTGCACGATGTTGCCCTCGATCTGGTTGCGCATGCCGTCAGGACTGATGACGAAACCGTTGTCGTGCGCGACGACGACGCGCACGATGCGGATTTCGCCGGTCTGCTGGTCGACCTCGACGTCCGCGATCGTCGCCACCCGGCTGTCGTCGCGATTGACCCATGCGATGCCACGGCCCTTGGCCTTGCGGCTGCTCTGCTTGCCGGCGCTGAACGCAACGCGCGGCTGCCACCCATAGCGCTCGGCGGCGGCCTTGAGCACGCCGATGGTGCGTGGCTCCTTGAGATACTTCAGGCGGAACTCCAGCGGATCCTGCTTCGCCGCCGCTGCCAGTTCGTCGATGAAGGCTTCCATCGCGAAGGTGGTCTCGAACTGGCCCGGCGCACGCATCCACGCCGTGATCACGCCGACGCGATTCTCGTTGTGGGAAGACACATCCGCGTTGTCGAACGTGTACTCGTACCCGATCGCGGCGTTGCCGAGACTCTTCTCGCCGACCGGTTTGCCGATCAACTCCGACGGCAGCAGGCGCGTGTCGGAGAACGTCGGTACCCACATGTGGTGACGCCACGCCGTCACGTTGCCCTGCGCGTCGAGCGCGCCCTCGAGGTCCTGGACGAGCGGCGGTTCCTTCGGGTCCCAGCCGTGCGAATCCCAGCGCATCCACTCGACCCGCACCGGCCGGCCCACGGCCCGCGACACGATCGCGGCGTCCGCTATCACGTGCTCCAGGCCATTGCGCCCGTACTGGCCTGCCGCCTCGACCCAACGCACCTCGACCTTGTCGACCGGCAACCCCGGTAACTCAGCAAGATCGCGCTGCGCCTGATGGGGCAGCCGCACTGCACGGCCTGCTCGTCGATGAACGCCTGCTGCAGCGGATCCGGATGGTCGATCGTGCCGAGCCCTTCGAGCGTGGTGACGGCGTGACCTTGCGCGGCCTCCACCGGCATCACGCAGGAGTGGACCGCCTTGCCGTCCAGGTGGACCGTGCACGCGCCGCATTGCGACAGGCCGCAACCGAACTTCGGTCCGTGCAGCCCGAGGTTGTCCCGCAACACGTAGATCAACATGGTGCCCGGTTCGACCGAGACGTCGTGCGCTTGGCCGTTGACTTTCAGGTGGACTGTCGTGGACATGCGGAACCTCCGGTGGCGAGCGCGTCAGCAGCGATCCATCATGCTACGGCTCACCAGGGCTGGCTGGCCGGCCCCACGGTGAACGCGTTGATCGTGGTGTCATCGGGTTGACGGATCGCGAAGGGTCAGCCAAATAGCAGCGTAGTGGGATGGCCGAAGGAGTGCGGGTAAAACCCGCCGAACTCAGGTCGGACCGCGATCAGGATGCGCTTCCAGCCATCGGCGCCCGGTAGTCGTCAGGCGGTAGCGTTGCTTGCTGCTGCGTGGTTTGTCGGGCAGCGTCATTTCCACCAGCCCAGACGCAAGGGCTGGCAGCAGGTACGCCTTACGGAAATGCTCGTCGTCCTTCAGGCCCAAGACGTCCTGCAACTCCTGCCTGGACAGCGCAGCCGGCAATGCGCGAGCCACCTTGTCAACTTCCGGGGTGACTTCCGGGGTGACTTCCGGGGTGACTTCCGGGGTGACTTCCGGGGCGCTGGTCACCGGCCTCGGGATCACCGCCCTGAACTCGTTGCCCGCTACGTCATCCACCAGCCGGGTCTGCGGCCAGTCTTCCAGCACACGCGGGATGCCGGTGCCGATGCCTCGGTACGGCAGGATGCTGACCGCGTGATCGGTCAAGGTCGGGTTGCGCCGGTTCGACTTGCCCTGCCGGATTTGCTCCGTGCTCAGGCTGTCGGGCAGATGACCAGGGCTGATGATCTCGATGCGGTCGGCAAAAATCAGCAAACGAATCGAGGCGCTGGTGAAGTAGTCGCGGTGGATCAGCGCGTTGACCAGCAATTCGATGATGGCCTGTTCCGGTACTTCCAGCAGCCCCAGGGAATTGAAGTTTTGGTCACGCTGAACGTGGTGCAGGTTGCGCTTGATGAAGGCGAAGCTGCGCTGGTACTGCTCCAGCAGCGTGCCGTCGATGTCCTCGCTGTCCAGATAGTGATGGCTGGCCAGTGACGTGCCGGGGAAGGCCACGGCCTTGACCATGAACGCAGGTCGGTAACGCTGCGGGTGCTTGCCGAATAGCAGCAGGCCCGCGAGGTTCAGTTCC
>JAFECV010000493.1 GCA_018241985.1 Pseudomonadota bacterium
CGCGAACGCGTTGGTGCGCAGCAGCACCGCGTCCAGGATGTAGCCGCCGACGTTCTCGAAGTGGCCGTCGATGCCGTTCGGGCAGGCCGCCTTCAGCGCCGCGCTCATGGTCTTCGCGTCCGGGTGCTGCCGGTAGTCGATGCAGGCGTCGAAGCCGAGTTCGTCGGTCACGTAGCGGCACTTGTCCGGCCCGCCCGCGATCCCGACCACGCGGCAGCCGCGCGCCTTGGCCAACGCGCCGTACGCGCTGCCGACCGCGCCGCTGGCCGCGGTGACGGTCACCGTGTCGCCGGCCTTCGGCGCGATGATCTTCACGAGGCCGTACCAGGCGGTCACGCCCGGCATGCCGACCGCGCCGAGGTAGTGCGACAGCGGAACGTGGGTGGTGTCGACTTTTTTCAGCATGCCGGGCTGGTTCGCGTCGACCACGCTGTATTCCTGCCAGCCGCCGAACCCGACCACCTTGTCGCCCGGTGCGTATTTCGGGTGCCGGCTCTCGACCACCTCGCCCGCGGTGCCGCCCTGCATCACCTGGCCGAGCGGCTGCGGCGCGGCGTAGCTCTTCGCGTCGTTCATGCGCCCGCGCATATACGGGTCCAGGCTCAGGTAGTGGTGCCGCACCAGCACCTGGCCATCTTGCAACGCCGGGGTTTCGGCGCTGACCAATTTGAAGTTGCCGGCCACGGCCTCGCCGTCGGGGCGGTTGTCGAGCAGGATCTGACGGTTCGCGGGCATCTCGTTTCTCCTTCGTTGACTATCAATTCAGTAGCACTCAGTGAGCGTCGGGCGCTGACTGCAGGCCCATTTGATACCAAATTTCGATACCGAATTCAATCGGTCGGCAGCGGACCGCGCGTATGGTCCGGCCGCTCCGCCGGCGGCACGTACTTGAAGGTTCCGGTAGCGTGTGCGCAAAGCTGGCCGTCGGCGGCGAGCACCGAGCCTTCGACGAACGCCATGCTGCGCGAGCGGTGCAGCAGCCGACCCTGGCCGACGAGCGTATGCCCCTGCGCGGGCGCGGGTCGCATGAAGCTGGTCTTCATCTCGATCGTGATCACGCCCATGTCCGGCTGCACGCTGCGCGCGGCCGTGGCCATGATCACGTCGAGAAACGTCATCACCGCGCCGCCGTGCGCGACGCCGAACGAATTGCAATGCTCCGGCCGCGGCGCGAAGTGCACCGTGGATTCGCCGCCCTCGAAGCGCTCGAGCGTGAAGCCGAGCAGCTGCGCGAACGGAACGACGGCGCCCAGGTCGAGGCTCATCGCCGCCGCCGCCCGCTCAACCGCCGGTGACGATCGATACGCCGCCGTCGACCGCCAGCCACTGGCCGGTGATGTGCTTGCCCGCGTCCGACGCGTACAGCAGCGTGATGCCCTTCAGGTCCTCGTCGTCGCCGAGGCGCCCCAGCGGCGCGTGCGCGGCGAGCTTGTCCTCGCCCATTTCCCGCAGCGTGCCGCGCGTCATCTTGCTCGGAAAGAAGCCGGGGCAGACCGCGTTCACCGTGATGTTGTAGCGGCCCCATTCGGCGGCGAGCGCGCGGGTGAAGTTGATCACCGCGCCCTTGCTGGTGTTGTAGGCGATGGTGTGCATCTCGGGCGGGTTGCCGCCGAGGCCCGCGATCGACGCGAGGTTGACGATGCGGCCGGAGCGCCGCGCGATCATGCTCTTCTTCGCGACCCGCTGGCTCAACAGAAAATAGCCGCGGATGTTGAGGTTCATCACCTTGTCCCAGGCGTCGACCGGATGATCCTCGGCCGGTGCGCCCCAGGCCGCGCCGGCGTTGTTGACCAGGATGTCGATGTCGCCGAGGCGCTGCAGCGTCTCGTCGGCGAGGCGGTGGATGTCGGCCTCGAGCGCGCAGTCCGCCGCGATCCAGCGCGCGTCGATGCCGGCCGCCTGCAGTTCGGAGGCGGCGGTTTCCAGCTCGTCGGCCTTGCGCGCGCTCAGCATCACGCGCGCGCCCGCCTCGCCGAGCGCATGCGCCATCTGCAGGCCGAGGCCGCGCGAGCCGCCGGTGACGAGCGCGGTCTTGCCCTTGAGGTCGAACAATTGTTGGACGGTGCGGGTCATGGTTGTCTCCAGTCGATGGGGAATTAAAACGCTTCTTCGGGCAGTTCGGCGCAGGTCATGTTGCGGCTTTCGACCACGCGCAGCCAGGCCTCGGTCTTCGGCAGTTCGTAATGGAAGAAATAGCTTGCAGCGCCCTCCACTCCTTCGCTTGCCGCTTCGTTTTTGGTAGCGCAGCAGGCG
>JAFECV010000494.1 GCA_018241985.1 Pseudomonadota bacterium
ACCGCCGACAGCGACAGCGTGGGCGTGATGGCGTTGGGCAGCGCTTCGGCGAGCAATACGCGCACACCCGACAGACCCTTGAGGCGCGCCAGCATCACGTATTCGCTCGCCAGCGCTTCCTGCATCGAGGCCTTGAGCACGCGCGAGATCATCGCCGCCACGGGCAGGGCCAGCGCTAACGCTGGCGCAAGCAGGTGCGACAGGAGCGATCCCAGAATTTCTCCGCGAAAGTGCACCAGCGCGGAGAGCAGCACGAAGCCGGTGCCGGCCTGCTCGCTGAGCGCGGGATTGAGCCGGCCGGAAATCGGCAGCAAGGGCAGCAGCACGCCAAACAGCAGGATGAACACCAAGCCCCAGAGAAAGTCGGGGATGGCCTGCACCATCGCGGCCACCGTGTCGATGGCCGAGGCCAGCCAGCGCCCGTGGCGCGCAGCCGACGCGATGCCCGCCGCGCCACCGAGGATCACCGCGATCAGCATGGCGGCACTCCCCAGTTCGAGCGTGGCCGCCAGCTTGTCGCCGATCAGGCTCATGACATCCTGCTTGAAGACGATGGAGATGCCAAAGTGCCCTTGTGAGGCCTCCTTCAGCCAGATCAGGAATTGCTCGGCAATGCCCTTGTCCAGTCCGTAGAAGGCGCGCAGACGCGCGACGTCCTCGCTGCTCGCGCCCGGCGGGATCATCATCGCGATCGGATCGCCAGGCACGACGCGCATCAGCACGAACACCACCACCGCCACGCCGAACAGCGTGGGGACGGCCAGCAGCACCCGGCGCAGCAAAGCCAGCGGGTGCATCGCGGCGTCAGCGTCCGGGCGCCCACAGCAGGGTGCGCGCACCCTTTTCGTAGGCCATGCCCTGCGGGTAGCTGATCAACTCGAGCTGCATGCCCCAGGGGGTCATCACATAGGTGATCGATTGGCCCGCCGCGGGGCCCTCCTTGAGCTCGAACGGCCCCATCATTGTGCGCAGGCCGAGCGCACGCGCCTTGGCAACCGCGGCCTGGATATCCTGCACGTAGAACGCGATGTGGTGGCCGCCGTAGTCGCTGTTGCGCGGCTGCGTGGTCTTCTGGTCTGGCGCGGTGTACTGGAACAGCTCGATGTTCGAGCCTTGGCCGCAGCGCATCATCACGATGTGCTGCACCACGGCGCGCGGGTCAACGTCCACCAGATCTTTCATGAACGTCCCCTTGTCGTCCATGAAGGGGCCGAAGCGCATCGCCTCCTTGCAGCCCATGACATCGCGAAAGAACCCAACGCCCTGCTCGATGTCGGGCACCGTGAAGCCGATGTAATCGATCCCTCGCACGCCGGGCAGCGTCTTGTCGCCAGCCATGGACAGGGTGCAAGCGAAAGTCAGCGTCGCGAACGCGGCGGCGCGCAGGGTAACTGACAGCATGGTTTTCCTCGGGGGAAGGCGACCCGTTTCAGGTCGCGGACGGCTGGACGTCAGGCTTTCTTCACCGCCTGCGGCAGCACGAAGCCCGCGCCGTGCGGCGTGAAGGCGAGGCCCTTGCGGAAGGCCACCGTCTGGTAGTACTGGAACAGCGGGATCACCAGGGCGTGCTCGGCGATGTAGCGATCGACCTTCTTGTAGCCGGCGATGCGCTTGGCTTCGTCCTTTTCGCCCCACAGCGGGCCGATCAACGCGTCCACGTCCTTGGTCTTCCAGGCCGAATGCGGCGAGGGGCCGAACATCGCGAAGCCGGTGGACGTGGAAGGGTCGCCGATCGCGTCCCCCCAGTTGTAGAACGCTGCTGGCGCCAGTTTGTGCTGCGCCCGCAGCTCGAAGTGCTTGGCCACCTCGTAAACCTCAAGGTCGGCATCGACGCCGATCGTGCGCCACATGCCGACGATCGCCTGCATCACCTCGTAGTCCTTGGGCTTGAAGCCGCGCGTGGTCTGCACGCGGAACTTCAGCGGCTTGTCCTTGGACCAGCCGGCTTCCTTCATCAAGGCCGCCGCCTTCTTGGGATCGTACGGAACCTTGATCGAGGGGTCATAGGCCTCGTAACCCGGCGCCTCCAGCGTATCGATGGGCCGTGCTGCTCCGCGCAGCAGCCTGTCGGTCAGCGCCTTCTTGTTGATCGACAGCACCAGCGCCTGGCGCACGCGCTCGTCCAGCATCGGTTCGACGTTGGTCAGGAAGATCATGCCGATGTCGGTGATCGGCTCGTTGGTGCCGCCGAAGCCCTTTTTCTTCAGGCGGTCGTATTCTTCGAAAGGGATTTCCAGCGTCAGATCGGAGCG
>JAFECV010000495.1 GCA_018241985.1 Pseudomonadota bacterium
TCACCGCATGGCGCTCCATGTATTCCGACATGTCGAAGCGGATCAGCTCGACGCCCATGATGAACGCCAGCTGCTTCGCGGCTTCGGTCTTGCCGACGCCCGTGGGGCCGGAGAACAGGAACGAGCCGATCGGCTTGTCGCCCTTGCCCAGGCCCGAGCGCGCCATCTTGACCGCGCTGGCCAGCACCTCGAGCGCCTTGTCCTGCCCGAACACCACGCTCTTCAGGTCGCGCTCGAGCGTCTGCAGCTTGCTGCGGTCGTCGTTGCTGACGTTGGCCGGCGGAATGCGCGCGATCTTCGCGACGATCTCCTCGACCTCGGTCTTGCCGATCGTCTTCTTGCGCTTGCTCGCCGGCAGGATGCGCTGCGCTGCGCCGGCCTCGTCGATCACGTCGATCGCCTTGTCCGGCAGATGCCGGTCGTTGATGAACTTGGCCGACAGCTCGGCCGCCGCCTGCAGCGCGTTGGCCGCGTACTTGACGCCGTGGTGCTCCTCGAACCGGGTGCGCAGCCCCTTGAGGATCTCGACCGTTTCCGCGACCGTGGGCTCGACCACGTCGACCTTCTGGAAGCGCCGCGACAGCGCCGCGTCCTTCTCGAAGATGCCGCGGTACTCGGTGAACGTGGTCGCGCCGATGCACTTGATCTGGCCGGCGCTGAGCGCGGGCTTGAGCAGGTTCGACGCGTCCAGCGTGCCGCCCGACGCCGCGCCGGCGCCGATCAGCGTATGGATTTCGTCGATGAACAGGATCGCATTCGGCTTGTCGCGCAGGCTCTTCAGAACCCCCTTGAGCCGCTGCTCGAAGTCGCCGCGGTACTTGGTGCCGGCCAGCAGCGCGCCCATGTCGAGCGCGTACACGGTCGACTCGGCCAGGATTTCCGGCACGTCCTTCTCGGTGATGCGCCAGGCCAGGCCCTCGGCGATCGCGGTCTTGCCGACGCCGGCCTCGCCGACCAGCAGCGGGTTGTTCTTGCGCCGGCGGCACAGGATCTGGATCACCCGCTCGACCTCGTACTGGCGCCCGATCAGCGGATCGATCTTGCCTTCCTTGGCGAGCTGGTTCAGGTTCTGCGTGTACTGCTCGAGCGGCGATGCCTTTTCGCTGCGCTCGCCGCCCTCCTCGCTCTCGCTCGCGCCGGACTCGTTGCCCTTGGCCGGCTCCGGCGGATCGCTCTTCTTGATGCCGTGCGCGATGTAGTTGACGACATCGAGCCGCGTCACGCCCTGCTGGTGCAGGTAGTACACCGCGTGCGAATCCTTCTCGCCGAAGATCGCGACCAGCACGTTCGCGCCGGTCACCTCCTTCTTGCCGTTGCCGGTGGACTGCACGTGCATGATCGCGCGCTGGATCACGCGCTGGAAGCCCAGCGTCGGCTGGGTGTCGACATCGTCGGTGCCCGC
Source organism: Pseudomonadota bacterium (assembly GCA_018241985.1). Taxonomy (GTDB): domain Bacteria; phylum Pseudomonadota; class Gammaproteobacteria; order Burkholderiales; family Burkholderiaceae_C; genus Rhodoferax_A. The sequence continues at coordinate 1,403 of JAFECV010000495.1, forward strand.
GACCTGCGGCGTGTTGTCCTTGATGAAGTTGGTCAGCGACTTGCGCAGATCCTCGATGTTGGCCGAGCAGGCGCGCAGCACCTCGGCGGCGCTCGGGTTGTCGAGCAGCGCCAGCAGCAGATGCTCGACGGTGATGAATTCATGTCGCTGCTGCCTGGCCTCGACGAAGGCCATGTGCAGGCTGACTTCCAATTCCTGGGCAATCATTTGGATTCCTTTGCCGGCAACTTGAATGTAATGATGAACCTTATGTAGGCACCTGGGTAGCTTATTCAATCCGGTCCGCTTGCGGTCCGGCCCTCATTCCACCGGCTCGGCGACGCACTGCAGCGGGTGGCCCGCCTTGTTCGCCGCGTCGAGCACCTGATCGACCTTGGTCGCGGCGATGTCGCGCGAATACACGCCGCAGACGCCCCGCCCTTCGAGATGGATCTTCAGCATGATCTGGGTCGCGGTCTCGCGATCCTTGCTGAAAAACTCCTGGATCACCACGACCACGAACTCCATCGGCGTGTAGTCGTCGTTCAGCATCACCACCTGATGCATCTGCGGCGGCTTGAGCTTTTGCGTGCGCCGCTCGACGACGACCGCATCACCGCCTTCGCCGTCGGGCGGCTTAACTTGCGGTGTCGGTGGCTGCGACGGATTCTGCGTGGCCATGCAACCGATTTTATCGGTGCGCGTATCTCGTTGCACGACGCAGCAGATGGCGGCGCGGCGTCGGATTTCAAGGTGCGGAACGGCCGCGCGCGGCGCCGCACCAACACGGCGTCACATCGCGTCGATCATCACCTGCCCGAAGCCCGAGCAACTGACCTGCGTGGCGCCGTCCATCAG
>JAFECV010000496.1 GCA_018241985.1 Pseudomonadota bacterium
CTTCAGCTCAGCACCACGCTGGAGAGCCGCCGGCGGTAGCTGGCGACGGTCGGGTCTTCCGGCGGGATCTGCCCGTCGGCCACCTTGGCCTTCGGCGGCTCGATGATCTCGAGCACCGCGATGAAGGTCTTGCGCGCGAGCTCGTCGCTCCAGCTCTTGTCGCGCATCAGGATCTCCAGCAGCTCGTCGAGCGCGTCGGTCCAGCGCTGCTCGGCGATCAGGACTTGCGCGCGGCCAAAGCGCGCCGCGAAGTCGCGCCGGTTCGCCGCGATTTTTGCATCGAATCCGGCCAGAGCGCCCGTCTTGTCTGCGCTGGAAGCTACGTTATCGATAGCATCGAACCAGCGCTGCAATGCGTCGAAGCGACGCACCGCCGCTGCCTTGGGCGCCACCGGCTCGAACGCCGCCCGCGCCTCGTCGACCTGGCCCTGCGTCAGCAGCAGCCGCACGTAGTCGAAGCGCGCGTCGTCGTTCGACGGGTCGGTCGCGACCGCGTACTGGAGCTTTTCCAGCGCGCTGCTGGCGTCGCCTTCATCCAGCGCCTCCTGCGCCTCGGCGCCGGCCGCTTCGGCCTCGGCTTCCTCGGCTGAAGCCACGTGCTTGTCGAGGAAGCTGCGCACCTCGGCTTCGGGCAGCGCGCCGACGAAGCCGTCCACCGGCTGGCCGGCATCGAACAGCACGCAGAACGGAATGCTGCGCACGCCGAACATCTCGCTGAGCTGCTGCGCGAGCTGCGGCACCTTGTCGGCATCGAGCTTGGCCAGCGCGAAGCGGCCGCCGTAGTCGGCCTCGAGCTTTTCCAGCACCGGGCCGAGCTGCTTGCACGGGCCGCACCATTCGGCCCAGATGTCGAGCAGCACCGGCTGCGCTTTCGACGCGTCGACCAGTTCGGCCTGGAAGTTCTCTAGAGTGATGTCGATCATGCGCGTGAGGTGGGGGGTGAAACCGTAGAATTCAACGATGACGGTACAAATCGGCGTGCTGATGGGCTCTTCCAGCGACTGGGAGACGATGCAGCACGCAGTGCGGATTCTCCAACAGTTCGGCGTGGCGCACGAGGCGCGGGTGGTTTCGGCGCACCGCATGCCGGACGAGCTGTTCGCCTACGCCGAAGCCGCCGCCGGGCGGGGCCTGCGCGCGATCATCGCCGGCGCCGGCGGCGCCGCGCACCTGCCGGGCATGCTCGCGGCCAAGACCACGGTGCCGGTGCTCGGCGTGCCGGTGGCGAGCCGGCACCTGAACGGCCTCGATTCGCTCTACAGCATCGTGCAGATGCCGCGCGGCGTGCCGGTCGCGACCTTCGCGATCGGCGCGGCCGGCGCGGCGAACGCGGCGCTGTTCGCGGTCGCGATGCTCGCATCCACCGACTCAGAGCTCGCCCGCCGGCTCGACGCGTTCCGCGCCGAGCAGACCGAGGCGGCGCGCGCCATGACGCTGCCGCCGAGCGGCGAAGCGTCGTGAACGAACCCGCTGCCTCGCCCATCCTGCCGGGCGCGACGCTCGGCGTGCTCGGCGGCGGCCAGCTCGGGCGCATGTTCGTGCAGGCGGCGCAGGCGATGGGCTACTTCACCGTGGTGCTCGACCCCGATCCGGCGAGCCCGGCCGGGGTCGTCAGCCATCAGCACCTGTGCGCCGGCTACCTCGACGAGGCGGCGCTGGCCGAGCTCGCCGAGCGCTGCGACGCGGTCACGACCGAATTCGAGAACGTGCCGGCGCAGGCGCTGCGGCGCCTCGCGGCCGGCTGCCGCGTGGTGCCGGCGGCCGACGCGGTCGCGGTGAGCCAGGACCGCGCGCGCGAGAAGGCGCATTTCGCCGCCTGCGGCGTGCGCTGCGCACCACACGCGGTGATCGAAACCGAGGCCGAGCTGGCCGCGGTGCCGGATGCGCTGCTGCCCGGCATCCTGAAGACCGCGCGGCTCGGCTACGACGGCAAGGGCCAGCGCCGGGTCGCAACCCGCGCCGAGCTGATCGAGGCCTGGACCGCGCTCGGCGGTGTGCCCTGCGTGCTCGAGCAGATGCTGCCGCTGGCCGCCGAATGCTCGGTGATCGTCGCGCGCGGCGCGAACGGCAGCGCGGTGCATTTCCCGGTGCAGCGCAACCTGCACCGCAACGGCATCCTCGCGGTGACCGAGGTTTTCGAACAAAATGTGCCGCAGGCCATTGCGGAACAAGCAGTTGAAGCTACCAAAAAGATAGCATCCGGGCTGAACTACGTCGGCGTGATGTGCGCCGAATTCT
>JAFECV010000497.1 GCA_018241985.1 Pseudomonadota bacterium
GGCAGCGTGGCCGCCAGCGCGGTCGCGGCGGTGGAGGTGAGGAGGGTGCGGCGTTTCATCATGGTCGGGGTCTCCGTGCGGGTTGTTCGGGTTGGAGGAAACGGTGAAACCTTAACTCAAGTGCCGGGCGGCGGGGGAGCGGGCGGACCCGGCTCGGCGCGCGGCACCGCGGCCAGCAGTTTTTGCGTATACGGATGCTCGGCGTGCGCGAACAGATGCTGCGGCGTGCCGCGCTCGACGACGAGGCCGCGGTGCAGCACGCAGACCTCGTCGCACAGGTGGTTGACGACCGCGAGGTCGTGGCTGATCAGCAGGTAGCTGATGCCGAACTGCTGCTGCAGGTCCTGCATCAGGTTCAGCACCTGCGCCTGCACCGAGACGTCGAGCGCGCTGACCGGCTCGTCGGCGACGATCAGGCGCGGCCGCGTGATCAGCGCGCGCGCGATCGCGATGCGCTGGCGCTGGCCGCCGGAGAACTCGTGCGGATACTTGTGCAGGTCGCTGGTGCGCAGGCCGACCGCGGCCAGCGCCTCGGCCGCCTGCTCGCGCCGCGCCGCGCGGCTGGCGCCGGCACCAGCACCAGCGAGCGCCTCCAGCGGCTCGGTGACGATGCGCGCCACGGTGCGGCGCGGGTCGAGCGAGCCGTACGGGTCCTGGAACACCATCTGGAAGTCGCGCCGCGCGGCGCGCAGCTCGCGGGCGGGGAGCGCGTTCAGGTCGCGCCCATCGAGCAGCACCCGGCCCGAGGTCGGCTTGTCCAGCGCCATCACGATCCGCGCGATCGTCGACTTGCCCGATCCCGATTCGCCGACGATGCCGAGGCTCCGGCCCGCCGGCACCTCGAAGCTCACGCCGTTCAGCGCCCGCACCAGCGGCGGCGGTCCGAACAGCGTCTCGCGCGGCAGCAGGTAGTGCCGCACCAGGTCCTGCACCGCAAGCAGGATTTTTGAATCATTTTGGCCGCAAGCGAAGGCGGGGTCTCCGCTTGCAGCTATCGAAACAGTAGCATTCTGGTTCATGCCGCCATCTCTTCGCGCGCGATCTCGTCCAGGCGCAGGCAACGCACCTCGTGGCCCCGCGCGACCAGCGTCGGTGCCGGCGCTTGCGTGAAGCATTCGGGCGCGGTGTACGCGCAGCGCCCGGCGAACGGGCAGCCGCGCGGCAGGTCGACCAGCTCGGGCACGCTGCCGCGGATCGTCGCGAGGCGCGCGCCGCGCGGGGCGCCGAGGGCCGGCCGCGCCGCGAACAGCCCGCGCGTGTACGGGTGCGCGCGGTTCGCGAACACCGCGGCGGTGGGGCCGCTCTCGACCACGCTGCCGCCGTACATCACCAGCATGCGCGCGACGTTCTGCGCGATCACGCCCAGGTCGTGCGAGATCAGGATCAGCGCCATGCCGCGCTCCTGCACCAGGCCGCGGATCAGGTCGAGGATCTGCTTTTGGATCGTCACGTCGAGCGCGGTGGTCGGCTCGTCGGCGATCAGCAGCTTCGGTTCGCAGGCGAGCGCCATCGCGATCACGATGCGCTGGCGCTGCCCGCCGGAGAACTGGTGCGGATAGGCGTCGAGCTTGGCGGCGGCGTCCGGAATGCCGACGCGCTCGAGCAGTGCGAGCGCTTGCGCGCGCGCCGCCGAGCTGGAGAGCCCGCGGTGCAGCCGCAGCGGCTCGCCGACTTGGGTGCCGATCGTGTGCACCGGGTTCAGCGCGGTCATCGGCTCCTGGAAGATCATGCCGATGCGGTTGCCGCGGATGTCGCACAGCGCGCGCTCGGGCAGGCCGATCAGCTCGCGGCCTTCGAAGCGGATGCTGCCGCTGACCTTCGCGCTGTCGGGCAGCAGCCCGAGCAGCGCCATCACGGTGATCGACTTGCCGCAGCCCGACTCGCCGACCAGCCCCAGCGTCTCGCCGGCCTCGAGCGCGAACGAGACGCCGCGCACCGCCTCGGCCGGCCCGCGCTGGGTCTGCAGCCGGATGTGCAGGTCGTCGACTTCGAGCAAAGCCATGAAACCCGTCCTTGCCGGGTGTTAGTCGCGACGCATGCCCAACGGCATCCGTTCGAACGTTCGAATGGCCGCGGAGCAGGCCGTTCCAGCAACCGCCGCGGATCGGGCTCCGCCCGGCCGCTGGCGGTGCCCCCTTGAGGGGGTTGGCGAAGCGACACGCAGTGCGCGAAGACTGGGGGTGTTCATCGTTTCCTTGCCAGACGCGGATCGAGCAGGTCGCTC
>JAFECV010000498.1 GCA_018241985.1 Pseudomonadota bacterium
GCCCGAGTCCTTGTGCGGGTCGGCCGAGTACACGCCGTCGACCTTGGTCGCCTTCAGCACCAGTTGCGCGCCAATCTCGGCGCCGCGCAGCGCGGCCGCGGTGTCGGTCGTGAAGAACGGATTGCCGGTGCCGGCGGCGAACACCACGACCTTGCCTTCTTCGAGGTACTGCAGCGCCTTCGGCCGCACATACGGCTCGACCACCTGCTCGATCGCGATCGCCGACATCACGCGCGCGGTCAGCCCGGCCTTGTTCATCGCGTCGGCCAGCGCCAGCGCGTTCATCACCGTGGCCAGCATGCCCATGTAGTCGGCGGTCGCGCGGTCCATGCCGACCGCGCCGCCGGCGACGCCGCGGAAGATGTTGCCGCCGCCGATCACCACCGCGAGCTCGACCTCGAGCCGGATCACCTCGGCGATCTCGTCGACCATGCGCACGATGGTCGCCTGGTTGATGCCGAACGGGTCGTCGCCCATCAGCGCCTCGCCCGACAGCTTCAGCAGGATGCGCTTGTAGGCGGGTTTGGCTGCGGGCATCGGGGACTCCTTCTGATGGGGGTGCGTCGTGACGGGGTTCGTGGCGGGACCGGGATCAGGCCATGGTTGCAGCCGGTTCGCGAGTATCGGGCCGGAACATGAAGCCAAGCTTAAATTTCTGTAAACGGACCCGGACCACCCTGCCAGGGCCCTGATCGCCCGTCAGCCGCCCTGCTTCGCCGCGGCCACCTGCGCCGCGACCTCGGCGGCGAAGTCGCCGGTCTTCTTCTCGATCCCCTCGCCGACCACGTACAGCGTGAACGAGCGGATCGTCGTGCCCTTTTCCTTGAGCATCTGCTCGACCGACTGCTTGTCGTTCTTGACGAACGGCTGGTTCAGCAGCGAGACCTCTTTCAGGAACTTCTGCACGCCGCCTTCGACTCTTTTTGCGACGATCTCGGCCGACTGCAGCGGCTTGCCCGCGGCCTGCGCCGCGGCCGCGTCCTCCGCGGCTTTCGCGGAGGCGATGGCGCGCTCGCGCGCGACCAGCTCGGCCGGCACGTCCGCGCTGGAAAGCGCGACCGGCTTCATCGCCGCGACGTGCATCGCGACATCGCGCGCGGCGGTCTCGTCGCCGTCGTACTCGACGACCACGCCGATGCGCGTGCCATGCACGTAGCCGGTCAGGCTGTGGCTCGATGCGAAGCGCTTGAAGCGGCGAAAGCTCATGTTCTCGCCGATCTTGCCGATCAACCCGCGCCGCACGTCTTCCAGCGTCGGGCCGAAGCCGTCCTGCGCATGGGCGAGCGCGCCGAGTGCTTCCACGTCCGCCGGATCGTGACGCGCGATCAGTTCGGCCGCCGCCTTTGCCAGCGCCTGGAAGCTGTCGTTGCGGGTGACGAAATCGGTCTCGCAGTTGATTTCGATCAGCGCGCCGGTGCTGCCTTCGATGAAGCTCGCGACCACGCCTTCGGCGGTGATCCGCGCCGACGCCTTGCCGGCCTTGCTGCCGAGCTTGACGCGCAGCAGCTCCTCGGCCTTGTCCATGTCGCCGTCGGCCTCGGTCAGCGCCTTCTTGCATTCCATCATCGGCGCGTCGGTCTTGCCGCGCAGTTGCGCCACCATGCTTGCAGTGATTGCAGCCATTTCGTTCTCCGTCGCTATTCGTTCAATCCAGTCCAGTCGGGCCGGAACCGCTTCGACCCGTCTCGCCCCATGCCGGGCGACCGGCTGAAAAAAGGGGGCGACCAGCCCCCTCTTTCCGGCGCGTCGCCTCGCGCGGGGCCTTAGCTTCAGCTCGCCGATTCGTCGACTTCGACGAACTCGTCGCCGCTCTCCGATACCGCCTTCACCAGGTCGCTCACCTGGTTCGCGCGGCCTTCGAGGATCGCATCGGCGATGCCGCGCGCGTACAGCTGCACCGCCTTCGCCGAGTCGTCGTTGCCGGGGATCACGTAGTCGATGCCGATCGGCGAGTGGTTCGAATCGACCACCCCGATCAGCGGAATGCCGAGCTTCTTCGCCTCGGCGACCGCGATCTTGTGGTAGCCGACGTCGATCACGAAGATCGCGTCCGGCAGCGCCGTCATTTCCTGGATGCCGCCGATGTCCTTCTCGAGCTTCGCCATCTCGCGCTCGAACATCAGCTGCTCTTTCTTGCTCATCGCGTCGAGACCGGCTTCCTGCTGCGCCTTCATGTCCTTCAGGCGCTTGAGCGAGGTTTTCACGGTCTTGAAGTTCGTCAGC
>JAFECV010000499.1 GCA_018241985.1 Pseudomonadota bacterium
ACGCGGTGTCGAGGCGGTGGTGGAAGCGGCGGTACGCGGCGGCGCGCGCGTGGTGCAGCTGCGCGAGAAGCTGCTTTCGACCCGGGCGTTCGTCGAGCGCGCGCGGGCGCTGAAGGCGCTGCTCGCGCCGCTCGGGGTGCCGCTCGTCATCAACGACCGGCTCGACGTCGCGCTGGCCTGCGGCGCCGACGGCCTGCATGTCGGTCAGGACGATCTGCTGCCAGAGGACGCGCGGCGCTGGATGCCGCACGCCCTGCTCGGCCTGTCGATCGAGCGGCTCGATCAGCTCGGCGCCGCCGAGCGCATGGCGGTGGACTACTACGGCGTCGGCCCGGTGTTCGCTACCGCGACCAAGATGGACGCCGCGCCGCCGCTGGGCCTGGACGGTTTGCGGTCGCTGCGCGCACGCACGGCGCGGCCGCTGATCGCGATCGGCGGCGTCGGCGTGGACAACGCCGCCGCGGTGCTCGCCGCCGGCGCACAGGGGCTGGCCGTGGTCAGCGCGCTGTGCACTGCGCCGGACCCGGAGGCCGAGGCGCGCCGTATCTGTACGGCGATGGGTTCCACAATAGGCACAGCAGCGGCGCGCCGAACGAGCGACCGATAAAATCGCCCCACGCACCCGCGTATGCGCAGACGGTATCGAGGCAGCATGAACGAATCACCCAACGGCAATCCCCGCCCCGCGTCCGGGGTCAAGTTCGTCACGCCCGAGGGGACGCATGCGGTGATGGACGGCGTCAAGCCGAGCGCGCTGAGCAGCATCCCCGATGCCGCACGCAAGCCATCGTGGCTGCGCGTGCGCGTGCCGACCGGCGCCAAGTACCAGGAAGTCGCGGAGATCGTGCGCTCGCACAAGCTCTCGACGGTCTGCGCCGAATCCAAATGCCCGAACATCGCCGAATGCTGGGGGCGCGGCACCGCGACGCTGATGCTGATGGGCTCGGTCTGCACGCGCGCCTGCAAGTTCTGCTCGGTCAACACCGGCAACCCGCATGGCTGGCTGGACCCGCAGGAGCCGGCCAGCGTCGCCGACGCGGTCGCGCTGATGGGCCTCAAGTACGTGGTGCTGACCTCGGTCGATCGCGACGATCTGCCCGACTTCGGCGCCGGCCGGTATGCCGACTGCGTCATGGCGATCCACCAGCGCACGCCGGAAACCGCGGTCGAGGCGCTGACGCCGGACTTCCAGGGCCGGCATGATCTGGTGGCCAAGGTGCTCGATGCCGGGCTCGCCACCTACGCGCAGAACCTGGAGACCGTCGAGCGCCTGACGCATCCGGTGCGCGACGCGCGCGCGGGCTACGAACAGACGCTGAGCGTGCTCAAGTTCGCGAAGCGCCACGCACCGCAAACGGTTTCCAAAACCAGCCTGATGCTGGGGCTGGGCGAAACCGACGACGAGATCGACCGCACGCTGGACGACATCCGCGCCGCCGACGTCGACGTGGTGACCATGGGCCAGTACATGCGCCCGACCAAGAACCACCTGCCGGTGCAACGCTTCGTGACCCCCGAGGAGTTCCACCGCTACCGCGAGATGGCGCTGGCGAAGGGCTTCCTCGAAGTCGTCTCGGGGCCGCTGGTGCGCTCCAGCTACCGCGCCGAGCGCGTGCTCGAGCACAACAACGTCGGCCTGGATCCGGCCGTGCTGCAGGGCATCCGCGATTCCGCGTCGGCCTCGGTGCACTGCTGACCGAGTTCCCCCTCTCGATCCTTCAGCTCAACCGGCGCCGACCGGGCCAGAGTGCCGGCTTTGCGGCAGCAGTCGCAGCAGCGCGCCGCCCGCCAGCGTCAACGCGAGGCTGGGCAGCGCCGAGCCCCATTCGGGCCAGTACACCGACCCGAGCTGGAAGCAGACGATGCCGGCGATCCACAGCAGCGCCGGGCCGATCCGCACCGCGCGCGGGGCCGGCAGATCGGTGAACGCGAGCTGCGAGATCACGACGCCGAACAGCGGCACGAACACCGAGCTGAGCAGCAGCAGAAACGGCTCCAGGCTGTTCATCGGCAAGACCAGCGCGGCGCCGGTCGCAAGCAGCGCCAGCACCATGCCGATGCGGCGGATCGACCAGCGCGAGCGCGACAGGAAATGCGTCGACACCGCGCCCGAGTGCACGTCGCCGTAGGCGTTGTCGACCTCGTCGATCAGGATGATGCCGAGCGCGACGAGACCGCCCTGCGCCAGCAACAGTGTCGCCATCAGGTCGGCAT
>JAFECV010000049.1 GCA_018241985.1 Pseudomonadota bacterium
CATGGCCGGCGCGACGGTGCAGTGGCTGCGCGACGGCCTGCAGTTGATCCCGTCGGCGCCGGCGGTCGAGCAACTCGCCGCGAGCGTGCCCGACACCGGCGACGTGTACTTGGTGCCCGCGTTCGCCGGCCTCGGCGCGCCGGACTGGGACGGCCACGCGCGCGCACTGCTGATCGGCATGACGCGCGGCACCACCCGCGCCCATGTCGCGCGCGCCGCGCTGGAGGCGATCACGCTGCAGGTCGCCGACGTGTTCGGCGCGATGGCGCGCGACGCAGGCTTTGCGCTCTCGGAGTTGCGCGTCGACGGCGGCGCCAGCCGCAACGACCTGCTGATGCAGATGCAGGCCGACTTCCTCGGTGTGCCGGTGCTGCGCCCGAAGCAGACCGAGACCACCGCGCTCGGCGCGGCCTACCTCGCCGGCCTTGCCGTCGGCCTGTGGTCCGGCGCCGACGAGATCTCCGCGCAATGGGCGCTCGAGCGCCGCTTCGAGCCGAGGCTCTCTGCCGCGGCGCGCGCCGAAAAACAAGCGCGTTGGCGCGAGGCGGTGGACCGCTCGCGCGGCTGGGCGCGATGACGGCGCCGCCCGCCGCGGCGCAGCCGACCCGGCGCGAGCAGCTGCTGGCGCGGCTCGCCGAGGCGCGCACCTGGGACCTCGCGGTGATCGGCGGCGGCGCGACCGGCCTGGGCGTCGCGCTCGACGCGGCGGCGCGCGGCTGGTCGGTGCTGCTGGTCGAGTCGCACGACTTCGCGCAGGGCACCTCGTCGCGCGCGACCAAGCTGGTGCACGGCGGCGTGCGCTATCTGGCGCAGGGCAACGTGTCGCTGGTGCACGAGGCGCTGCACGAGCGCACGCGCCTGCTGCACAACGCGCCGCACCTGGCGCGCCCGCTCGCCTTCGTCGTGCCCTGCTACCGCTGGTGGGAGCCGCCGTTCTACGGCGCCGGGCTGATGCTGTACGACGCGCTCGCCGGCCGCGCCGCACTCGGCAAGACCGAGTTCCTGAACCGCGCCGAGACGCTGCGCTGCCTGCCGGGGGCGCAGGGGCAGCACCTGAAGGCCGGGGTCAAGTACTGGGACGGCCAGTTCGACGACGCGCGGCTCGCGCTGGCGCTGGCGCGCAGCGCCGCCGCACGCGGCGCGCTGCTGCTCAACTATTGCGCCGCGACCGATCTGGTGCACGAGGCCGGCAAGGTCGCCGGCCTGCAGTGTGAGGACCGCGAGACCGGGCGCCGCTACGCGGTGCGCGCACGCTGCGTGGTCAACGCCGCCGGGGTCTGGGTCGACGAGATCCGCCAGCGCGACGGCGCCGCGACCGGCCGCGCCGCCGCGCCCATCGTCGCGCCGAGCCAGGGCGTGCACCTGGTGGTGGACCGCGAATTCCTGCACGGCGACCATGCGCTGCTGGTGCCCCGCACCACCGACGGCCGCGTGCTGTTCGCGGTGCCGTGGCTCGGCAAGCTCATCCTCGGCACCACCGACACGCCGCGCCACGACCTGGCGCGCGAACCCGATGCGTTCCCGGCCGAAGTCGGGTTCATCCTGCGCGAGGCGGCCCGCGTGCTCGCGCGCGCGCCGACCCGTGCCGACGTGAAGAGCCTCTGGGTCGGCCTGCGCCCGCTGGTGCGCCCGCAGGGCGACGACGGCGAAGCCACCCGGTCGCTGAGCCGCGAGCACACGGTGCGCGTGGCCCGAAGCGGACTGGTCACGGTGACCGGCGGCAAATGGACCACCTACCGCGCGATGGCCGAGGACGTGCTGGACAAGTGCATGGACGCCGCGCTGCTCGATCGCCGTCCCGGCGGCGTGACCGCCGACCTGGTGCTGGTCGGCGGCGACCCCGGCGCGCCGCCGCGCGGGGCCTTGAGCGAGCCGCCGGGCCTGGCCGCCTACGGCAGCGAGCAGGGTCTCGTGCAGGCGCTGCCGGGCGCGGACCGGGCGCTGGGCGGCGGCCTGACCGAGGCGATGGTGCGCTTTGCCGCGCGCTACGAATACGCGCGCCGGGTCGACGATGTGCTGGCGCGCCGTTCGCGCCTGCTGTTCCTCGACGCGCGGTTGGCCAGTTCGCTGGCCGCGCCGGTGGCCGGGATCCTGGCGCAGGAAACCGGCGCCGATCCGGGCGCGGCGGCGTTCGGCGCGCTGGCCCGGCATTACCTGCAGGTGCCGGGCTGATCCGCCGCTCCGCAGGCATCGTTGATGCCGGCCACGAAACTGTGCCATAATCACCGGCTCCGCTAGGTAACGGGCGGGGTTTGCTTATTCTGCCCAGCGCTTGCGCTTCGTGAAGGGTTCACGGCGCTGCCGACGGGCCCAAGACTGGCCAGGCGCCCTTGATGGATGCCGGTCCAAGTTGGGAACATGAAATGATCCAGACAGAATCTCGACTCGAGGTCGCCGACAACACCGGCGCGAAGTCCGTGCTCTGCATCAAGGTGCTGGGCGGGTCCAAGCGGCGCTATGCGGGCGTCGGCGACATCATCAAGGTCAGCGTCAAGGAAGCCGCGCCGCGCGGCCGCGTCAAGAAGGGCGAGGTCTACAGCGCGGTCGTGGTGCGCACCGCCAAGGGCATTCGCCGCGGCGACGGCTCGCTGATCAAATTCGACGGCAACGCCGCGGTGTTGCTGAACAACAAGCTGGAGCCGATCGGCACCCGCATCTTCGGCCCGGTCACGCGCGAGCTGCGCACCGAGCGCTTCATGAAGATCGTGTCGCTGGCGCCGGAAGTTCTCTAACCCGGCAGCGAGGACGCGCCATGAACAAGATTCGCAAAGGCGACGAGGTCATCGTGCTCACCGGGCGCGACAAGGGCAAGCGCGGCAAGGTCGCGCTGCGCAAGGACGAGTCGCATCTGGTGATCGAGGGCATCAACCTCGTGAAGAAGCACACCAAGCCGAACCCGATGAAGGGCACCCCGGGCGGCATCGTCGAGAAGGCGATGCCGATCCACCAGTCCAACGTCGCGGTCTTCAACGCCGACACCGGCAAGGCGGACCGCGTCGGCATCAAGGTGCTGGCCGACGGCAAGCGGGTGCGCGTCTACAAGTCCAGCGGCGAAGAAATCAAGGTGGCGTGACCATGGCTCGACTGCAACAACACTATCGCGAGAAGGTCGCGCCCGAACTGATGGCCAAGTTCGGCTACAAGTCGCCGATGCAGGTGCCGCGCCTGGCCAAGATCACGCTGAACATGGGCGTGAGCGAGGCGGTGGCCGACAAGAAGGTGATGGACGCCGCGGTCGGCGACCTGACCAAGATCGCCGGCCAGAAGCCGGTCGTGACCAAGGCCAAGAAGGCGATCGCCGGCTTCAAGATCCGCGAGGGCCAGGCGATCGGCTGCATGGTCACGCTGCGCGGCGTGCGCATGTACGAGTTCCTGGACCGCTTCGTCACGGTCGCGCTGCCGCGCGTGCGCGACTTCCGCGGCGTGTCGGCGCGCGCGTTCGACGGCCGCGGCAACTACAACGTCGGCGTGAAGGAGCAGATCATCTTCCCCGAGATCGAGTACGACAAGGTCGATGCGCTGCGCGGTCTGAACATCAGCATCACCACGACGGCCAAGACCGACGAGGAGTGCAAGGCGCTGCTCGCGGGCTTCCGTTTCCCGTTCAAGAACTGAAGGTGCATCGTGGCTAAGAAATCCCTGATCGAACGCGAACTCAAGCGCGACAAGCTGGTCGCGCAGTACGCGAAGAAGCACGCCGAGCTGAAGTCGATCGCGCAGGACGCGAAGCGCAGCGACGAGGAGCGCGCGGTGGCCCGCCTGGCCCTGCAGAAGCTCCCGCGCAACGCGAACCCGACGCGCCAGCGCAACCGCTGCGGCATCACCGGACGCCCGCGCGGCACGTTCCGCCAGTTCGGCCTGGCCCGCGCGAAGATCCGCGAGCTGGCGTTCGCCGGCGATATCCCCGGCGTCGTCAAGGCGAGCTGGTAAGCGCCGCAGGAGAGAACAACATGAGCATGAGTGATCCGATCGCCGATCTGCTGACCCGCATCCGCAATGCGCAGATGGTGGCCAAGACCACCGTGTCGGTGCCGTCTTCGAAGGTGAAGGTGGCGATCGCGCAGGTGCTGAAGGACGAGGGCTACATCGACGGCTTCCAGGTCAAGAGCGAAGGCGCGAAGACCGAGCTGGAAATCGCGCTCAAGTACTACGCCGGCCGCCCGGTGATCGAGCGGCTCGAGCGCGTCAGCCGGCCCGGCCTGCGCGTGTACAAGGGGCGCGACGCGATCCCGCAGGTGATGAACGGCCTGGGCGTGGCGATCGTGACCACGCCTCGCGGCGTGATGACCGATCGCAAGGCGCGTGCCACCGGCGTCGGCGGCGAAGTGCTGTGCTATGTCGCCTGACGGCGGCAACGAGGAGAACATTCGATGTCCCGTGTAGGAAAGATGCCGGTCACCGTCCCCGCGGGGGTCGAGGTGTCGGTGACGCCGGAGCGCATCAGCGTCAAGGGCTCGGGCGGCAACCTGTCGGTCGCGCAGCACGCGCTGGTCAAGGTCGGCAACGCGGCCGGCCAGCTCAGCTTCGAGCCGGCCGACGAATCGCGCGAGGCGAACGCGATGAGCGGCACGCTGCGCCAGCTGGTGAACAACATGGTGGTCGGCGTGACCCGCGGCTTCGAGAAGAAGCTGAACCTGGTCGGCGTCGGCTTCCGCGCGCAGGCGCAGGGCACGAAGCTGAACCTGTCGGTCGGCTTCTCGCACCCGGTGAACAAGGAGATGCCGGCGGGCATTACGGTCGCCACGCCGGTGCCCACCGAGATCGTGATCAAAGGGGCCGACCGCCAGCGTGTCGGCCAGGTCGCTGCCGAGATCCGCGCGATCCGTCCGCCCGAGCCGTACAAGGGCAAGGGCATCCGCTTCGCGGACGAGACCGTGGTGATCAAGGAAACCAAGAAGAAGTAAGGAGCGGCGGACATGTTGAACAAGAAAGCGCAGCGGCTGCGCCGCTCCCGGCAGACACGGATCCGCATCGCGACCCAGGGCGTCGCGCGGCTGACCGTGAACCGGACCAATCTGCACATCTACGCCACGGTGATTTCCGGCGACGGCGGCAAGGTGGTCGCCACCGCGTCCACGCTGCAGGCCGAGGTGCGCAGCTCGCTCGGCGGCGCCGGCAAGGGCGGCAATGCGGCCGCGGCGCAGATCGTCGGCCGGCTGATTGCGGAGAAGGCGAAGGCGGCGGGCGTCGAGCGGGTCGCGTTCGACCGCGCCGGCTATGCCTACCACGGACGGGTCAAGGCCCTGGCTGACGCGGCGCGCGAAGCCGGCTTGCAGTTCTAAGCGGATCGGAATCGGAAATGGCGAAAGTTCAATCAAGGATGCAGGGCCGGCCGCAGGGCGACGGTCCGGAAGACGGCCTGCGCGAGAAGATGATCGCGATCAACCGTGTGACCAAGGTGGTCAAGGGCGGGCGCATTCTCGGCTTTGCCGCGCTGACCGTGGTCGGTGACGGCGACGGCCGCGTCGGCATGGGCAAGGGCAAGTCCAAGGAAGTGCCGTCCGCGGTGCAGAAGGCGATGGAAGAGGCGCGCCGCAACCTGGCCAAGGTGTCGCTGCGCGACGGCACGATCCACCACCGGGTGCAGGGCCGCCACGGCGCATCGGTCGTGATGGTGGCGCCGGCGCCGAAGGGGACCGGCATCATCGCCGGCGGCCCGATGCGCGCGGTGTTCGAGGTGATGGGCGTGACCGACATCGTCGCGAAGAGCCACGGCTCGAGCAATCCGTACAACATGGTGCGCGCGACGCTGGACGCGTTGTCGCACTCGACCACCGCGGCCGAGGTCGCGGCCAAGCGCGGCAAGACCGTCGAAGAACTGTTCGCCTGAACGGGAGCATGGGCATGACGACGCAAGGCAAGATCAAGGTCCGGCTGGTGCGCAGCCCGATCGGCTGCAACGTATCGCACCGCGCGACCGTGCGCGGGCTCGGCCTGCGCAAGCTGGGCAGCACGCGCGAACTGGTCGACACCCCCGCGGTGCGCGGGATGATCAACAAGGTCAGCTACCTGGTGAAGGTGGATTGAAGAGGGCATGACGATGGAACTCAATGGCATCAAGCCGGCGGAAGGGGCGAAGCGCGCGCGGCGCCGTGTCGGGCGCGGCATCGGCTCGGGCCTCGGCAAGACCGCCGGACGCGGCCACAAGGGCCAGAAGTCGCGCGCGGGCGGGTTTCACAAGATCGGCTTCGAAGGCGGCCAGATGCCGCTGCAGCGCCGGCTGCCCAAGCGCGGCTTCAAGTCGCGCCAGCTCAAGTTCAACGCGGAGCTGTCGCTGGCCGCGCTCGAGCGCCTGGGCGCGTCCGAGGTCGACCTGCTGACGCTCAAGCAGGCGGGGCTGGTCGGCGAGATGGCCAAGACCGTCAAGGTGATCAAGTCCGGCGCGATCAGCCGCGCGGTCAAGCTGAACGGCATTGCGGCGACCGCGGGCGCGAAGGCCGCGATCGAAGCGGCCGGCGGCAGCGTGGCCTGAAAAGCAAGGGCTGAGAGAGGCACCCGGTGGCAACTGGCGGAACAAGACTGGCGAAGACAGGGAAGTTCGGCGACCTGCGTCGCCGGCTGATCTTTCTGCTGCTCGCGCTGCTGGTGTACCGCGTCGGTTCGTACATCCCGGTGCCGGGCATCGACCCGAACCAGCTCGAGCAACTGTTCAAGGGTCAGCAGAACGGCATCCTGAGCCTGTTCAACATGTTCTCGGGTGGGGCGCTGTCGCGCTTCTCCGTGTTCGCGCTCGGCATCATGCCGTACATCTCGGCGTCGATCATCATGCAACTGATGACCTACGTGGTGCCGACCTTCGAGCAGATGAAGAAGGAAGGCGAGGCGGGCCAGCGCAAGATCACCCAGTACACCCGCTACGGCACGCTGGCGCTCGGGCTGTTCCAGTCGCTCGGCATCGCGGTCGCGCTCGAGCGCTCGCCCGGGCTGGTGCTCGACCCCGGCATGGGCTTTCGGCTGACCGCGGTGGTCAGCCTGACCGCAGGCACGATGTTCCTGATGTGGCTGGGCGAGCAGATCACCGAGCGCGGCCTGGGCAACGGGATTTCGCTGCTGATCTTCGCCGGCATCGCGGCCGGGCTGCCGCGCGCGATCGGCAGCATGCTCGAGCTGGTCGGCACCGGCGCGATGAGCATCCTGGTCGCGCTGTTTATCGTCGCGATCGTGGTGCTGGTGACCTACTTCGTGGTGTTCATCGAACGCGGCCAGCGCAAGATCCTGGTGAACTACGCGCGCCGCCAGGTCGGCAACAAGGTGTACGGCGGCCAGTCGTCGCATCTGCCGCTGAAACTCAACATGTCGGGCGTGATCCCGCCGATCTTCGCGTCGTCGATCATCCTGCTGCCGGCGACCGTGGTGAGCTGGTCCAGCACCGGCGACTCGATGCGCTGGCTGAAAGACCTCGCGTCGGCGCTCTCGCCGGGCCAGCCGATCTACGTGATGCTGTACGCGGCGGCGATCATCTTCTTCTGCTTCTTCTACACCGCGCTGGTGTTCAACAGCCGCGAGACCGCGGACAACCTGAAGAAGAGCGGCGCCTTCATTCCGGGCATCCGCCCGGGCGAGCAGTCGGCGCGCTACATCGACAAGATCCTGCTGCGGCTCACGCTGGTCGGCGCGATCTACATCACGGTCGTCTGCCTGCTGCCCGAATTCCTGGTGTTGAAGTACAACGTCCCGTTCTATTTCGGCGGCACCTCGCTGCTGATCATCGTGGTCGTGACGATGGACTTCATGGCCCAGGTGCAGAACTACATGATGTCCCAGCAGTACGAGTCGCTGCTGAAAAAGGCCAATTTCAAGACTTCGCTCGGCGGTTGAGGCGAATGGCAAAGGACGATGTCATCCAGATGCAGGGGGAGGTGGTGGAAAACCTCCCGAACGCGACTTTCCGGGTCAAGCTCGAGAACGGGCACGTGGTGCTGGGCCACATCTCGGGAAAGATGCGCATGCACTACATCCGCATCCTGCCGGGCGACAAGGTCACGGTGGAACTGACGCCCTACGACCTGACGCGGGCGCGCATCGTGTTCCGGGCCCGCTGAGCCCCGGGGCACGGACCAACGGTTTGAGGAGAATGAAATGAAGGTTTCGGCTTCGGTCAAGAAAATCTGCCGCAATTGCAAGATCATCCGCCGCAAGGGCGTGGTGCGCGTGATCTGCACCGATCCGCGGCACAAGCAGCGTCAAGGCTGATTCGAGCGTTTGAGAGGAATCCATGGCACGTATTGCTGGCATCAACATCCCCCCGCATCAGCACGCTGAAATCGGGCTGACCGCGATCTTCGGCATCGGCCGCGCGCGCGCGCGCCAGATCTGCGAGGCTTGCGGCATCGCCTATTCGAAGAAGGTGAAGGACCTGACCGACGGCGATCTCGAGAAGATCCGCGAGCAGATCGGCCGGTTCACGATCGAGGGCGACCTGCGCCGCGAGACCACGATGAACATCAAGCGGCTGATGGACATCGGCTGCTACCGCGGGTTTCGGCATCGCCGCGGCCTGCCGGTGCGCGGCCAGCGCACCCGCACCAATGCGCGCACCCGCAAGGGGCCGCGCAAGGGCGCAGCGGCACTGAAGAAATAACCGGAATCGAGAGAACAGACCATGGCCAAGGCCCCCGTCAGCAACGCCGCGCAGCGCGTGCGCAAGAAGGTTCGCAAGAACGTCTCGGACGGCGTCGCGCACGTGCACGCGTCGTTCAACAACACCATCATCACGATCACCGACCGTCAGGGGAATGCGCTTTCCTGGGCGTCTTCCGGCGGCCAGGGGTTCAAGGGCTCGCGCAAGTCGACGCCGTTCGCCGCGCAGGTCGCGTCCGAATCGGCCGGCCGCGCCGCGATGGAGCAGGGCATCAAGAACCTCGAGGTCGAGATCCGCGGCCCGGGCCCGGGGCGCGAATCGTCGGTGCGCGCGCTGGCCGCTCTGGGCATCCGCATCATCTCGATCGCCGACGTGACGCCGGTTCCGCACAACGGCTGCCGCCCGCAGAAGCGCCGGAGAATCTGAGGACGAGCCAAGGCGTTGCTTCAAACGCCTTGGACTTGCTTTTTTAAGCCCACCGCCGCAGCGCATCGTCGCCAGCGGCTCCCACGGCACAAACGGCCGTGGCAGTTGAAACCAGAAGGAAGCTCAAGTGGCACGCTACCTTGGCCCGAAGGCCAAACTCTCACGCCGTGAAGGCACGGACCTGTTCCTGAAAAGCGCGCGACGCGCGATCGGCGACAAGGCCAAGTTCGACTCCAAGCCGGGCCAGCATGGCCGCATCTCGGGCGCCCGCACCTCCGACTTCGGGTTGCAGCTGCGCGAGAAGCAGAAGGTCAAGCGCATGTACGGCGTGCTCGAGCGCCAGTTCCGGCGCTACTTCGAGGAAGCCGAGCGACGCCGCGGTAACACCGGCGCGAACCTGCTGTTCCTGCTCGAGAGCCGGCTCGACAACGTGGTGTACCGCATGGGCTTCGGCTCGACCCGCGCCGAGGCGCGGCAGCTGGTGGCGCACAAGGCGATCACGGTGAACGGCCAGGCGGTGAACATTCCGTCCTACATGATCAAGGTCGGCGACGTCGTCGCGGTGCGCGAGAAGTCGCGCAAGCAGAACCGGGTCGTCGAGGCGCTGCAACTGGCGCAGCAGGTCGGGATTCCGGCCTGGGTCGAAGTGAATGCCGACAAGGGCGAGGG
>JAFECV010000004.1 GCA_018241985.1 Pseudomonadota bacterium
GGTCGGACTGATCGCCGCGACGGGGATCGTCGCGATTTTCCGCAAGCGCGAGAGTGCCACGCACAAGCGGCCGATCGACGCGGTCGGGCTCGCGGCGCTGGTGGTCTGGGTCGGGTCGCTGCAGGTGCTGCTCGACAACGGCAAGGATCTCGACTGGTTCCATTCGCCCCTGATCGTCGCGCTCGCGGTGGTCGCCGTTCTGGGTTTCGTGCTTTTCCTGATCTGGGAGCTGACCGACAAGCACCCGGTGGTGGACCTGACGCTGTTCGCGAAGCGCAATTTCTGGGCCGGCACGGTCACGATGTCGATCGGCTACGGGCTGTTCTTCGGCCTGGTCGTGCTGCTGCCGCTGTGGCTGCAGCAGTTCATGGGCTACACCGCGACCGACGCGGGCATGGTGCTGGCGCCGGTCGGCCTGCTGGCGCTGGTGCTGTCGCCGGTCGTCGGCAAGAACCTCGCGAAGCACGATCCGCGCTACTACGCGACGGTCTCGTTCGTGGTGTTCGCGCTGGTGATGTGGATGCGCTCGCGCTTCAACACCGAGGCGGACTTCTGGACCATCATGGTGCCGACCATCATCCAGGGCATCGCTGTCGCGACCTTCTTCATCCCGCTGAACCTGATCACGCTCGCCGGGCTGCCGCAGCACCGGCTGCCCAGCGCCTCGGGGCTCGCCAATTTCGTGCGGATCACCGCGGGCGCGTTCGGCACCTCGATCACGACCACGCTGTGGGAGAACCGCGCGGCGCTGCACCACGCGCAGCTGTCGGAGTCCGTGACCGGCACCAACCACGCCGCGGCCAGTGCGCTGGCCGGCATGCAGGCCGGCGGCTTCACGGCCGAACAGGCGCTTGCGCAGGTGAACCGGCTGGTGACCCAGCAGGCGTTCATGATTTCGGCGGCGGAGATCTTCTGGCTCTCGGCGGTGATCTTCATCGTGATGATCCCGCTGATCTGGCTGACGCGCCCGGACCATCACCGCGGGGGCGCACAAGCCGGCGCGGGCGCGCACTGAACGCCGCGCCGACCCTTCGGCGCGGCCGCGGCTATTCGGCGGAAGGCGCGGCGGCCGCGCGGCCGGTACCGTTGTCGCCCTGGTTCGGCGGAGTTGCCGCCTTCGCGTCGCGGCGCCGGTCCAGGAAGGCCAGGATTTCCCCGACGATGCCGCGCCGGAACGCGAGCACGCACAGCACGAAGATCGCGCCGATGATCACCGTGACCCAGGAGCCGACCTTGTCCGCGAGCTGGTCCTGCACCGTGCCGACGATGCCGGCACCCAGCACCGGGCCGAAGAAGGTGCCGACACCGCCGACCAGCGTCATCAGGATCACCTCGCCCGACATCGACCAGTGCACGTCCGACAGCGTGGCGAAACCCATCACCAGCGTCTTCATCGAACCGGCGAGGCCCGACAGCGCGGCCGACAGCACGAACGCCAGCAGCTTGTAGCGGTCGACCCGGTAGCCCAGCGAGATGGCGCGCGGCTCGTTCTCGCGGATCATCTTCAGCACCTGGCCGAACGGCGAGTGCACGATGCGCATGATCGCGAGGTACGCCAGCACGAACACCGCCGCGACAAAGTAGTACATCACGTTGCCGTTCAGCGGCAGCACGCCGAGCAGCGTTCCGCGCGGAACACCCTGCAGCCCGTCCTCGCCGCCGGTGAACCTGGCCTGCAGGCAGAAGAAGAAGACGATCTGCGCCATCGCCAGCGTGATCATCGCGAAGTAGATGCCCTGGCGCCGGATCGACACCGCGCCCATCACGAGGCCGATCAACGCCGAGGTCACCATGCCGGCCAGCAGGCCGGCGAGCGGCGGCCAGTGCAGCGCGGTGGTGACCCAGCCGCAGACGTAGGCCGCCATGCCGAACAGTGCCGCGTGGCCGAACGACAGCAAGCCCGTGTAGCCCAGCAGCAGGTTCAGCGCGCACGCGAACAGCGCGAAGCACAGGAACTTCATCACGAAGATCGGGTACACGCCCAACCAAGGCGCGATCGCCAGCAGGATCAGCAGGACGACGTAGGCGATGCGCACTCGCGCGGCGGCGGCGCCGGAGGGGGTCATGGGTCAGGTCTCCTTGCCGAACAGGCCCGCCGGCCGCAGCACCAGCACGATCACCATGACGACGAAGATCACGACGTTCGATGCTTCCGGGTAGAACACCCGGGTGAGGCCCTCGATCACGCCGAGCACGAGGCCGCTGACGACCGAGCCGATGATCGACCCCATGCCGCCGATCACGACCACCGCGAACACCACGATAATGATGTTCTCGCCCATCAGCGGCGTGATGTTGATGACCGGCGCGGCCAGCACGCCGGCCAGCGCGGCCAGCGCGGCGCCGCCGCCGTAGGTGAGCATCACCAGCACCGGTACGTTCACGCCGAACGCCTGCACCAGCGGCGCGTTCTCGGTGCCGGCGCGCAGGTAGGCGCCGAGCCGCGTGCGCTCGATCAGGAACCAGACTGCGAAGCAGACCGCGAGCGAAGCGACCACGACCCAGGCGCGGTAGTTCGGCAGCACCATGAAGCCGAGGTTGGTCGCGCCGGCGAGCAGGTCCGGCGTCGGGTACGACTGGCCCGACACCCCGTATTCGTAGCGAAAGACGCCTTCGATGATCAGTGCCAGGCCGAAGGTCAGCAGCAACCCGTACAGCGGGTCGAGCTTGTAGAGATGGCGCAGGAACAGCCGCTCGATGACGACGCCGAGAATGCCCACCACCAGCGGCGCGAGGATCAGCGCGAACCAGTAATTGACGCCGAACGAGTCGAGCAGAATCCAGCTGGCGTAGGCCCCCATCATGTAGAGCACGCCGTGCGCGAAATTGATGATGCCCAGCAGGCCGAAGATCACAGCCAGGCCGAGGCTGAGCATCGCGTAGAACGCACCGCTGACCAGGCCGAGCAGCAACTGGCCGAGAAAAGCTTGCAGCGGGATTCCGAAAATTTCCATGAGGCCTTCAGCCTGTGACGCTCCCGCCGCGCCGGGCGAGGCCGCTGCTCGGGCGGCCTGCCGGCGCGGGCAGGGTGGTCGTTGTTATGACGACTTCTTCAGCAGAGGGCACTTGGACTCGGCCGGCGTCGTGAACGCCTGGTCGCCGGGCACGGTCGCGACCAGCTTGTAGTAGTCCCACGGCGTCGTCGATTCCTTCGGCGTCTTGACCTGGAACAGGTACATGTCGTGAATCATGCGTCCATCGGCGCGGATGTGGCCCTTGTTGTAGAAGTCGTCGATCGGCATGCTCTTGAGTTCGGCCATCACCTTGGTGCCATCGGTCGTGCCGGCCTTCTGCGCCGCCTTCAGCCAGGCCATCGTCACCGAGTAGTCGGCCGCCTGCAGGCTGCTGGGCATGCGCTTGTACTTGTCGAAGAAGCGGCGCGCGAACTTGCGCGAGGCGTCGTCCTGGTTCCAGTACCAGCTGTCGGCCAATTGCAGGCCCGCGGTGGCCTGCAGGCCCAGGGTGTGCACGTCGTTGATGAACACCAGCAGGCCGGCGATCTTCATCGTCTTGTCGATGCCGAACTCCTTGGCCGCCTTCATCGCGTTGATGAAGTCGCCGCCGGCGTTCGCCATGCCGAGGATCTGCGCCTTCGACGCCTGCGCCTGCAGCAGGAACGACGAGAAGTCCGTCGTGCCCAGCGGCGCGCGCACTCCGCCGACCACGGTCCCGCCCAGCGACTTGATGATGCGCGTCGCATCGGACTCGAGCGAGTGGCCGAACGCGTAGTCCGCGGTCAGGAAGTACCAGGACTTGTAGCCCTGCTTGACCAGCGCCGACGCGGCGACCTTCGACAGCGCGACGGTGTCATACGCATAGTGAACGGTGTACGGCGTGCAGTCCTCGTTCGTCAGCCGCGCCGAGCCGGGACCGACTGCCAGCAGCGGAACCTTGTGCTCGGCGGCGACCTTGGCCATCGCGAGGTTCACCCCCGAATTCGTGCCGCCGACCAGCATCTGCAGATGGTCCTTGTCCATCCATTCACGCGCGGTGGAGGCGCCGATGTCGGCCTTGTTTTGGTGGTCCGCCGACAGCACCTCGATCGGGCGGCCCTGCAGCTTGCCGCCGAAGTCCTGCACCGCCCACTTGACCATTTCGACGCCGGCCGGACCGTCGATGTCGGCGTAGATGCCCGACATGTCGGTGATCATGCCGATCCTGATCGGGCCCGTTTCCTGCGCATGAGCGGCCACGCCGGCGACCCCAATCGCCAGTGCCGCAACGAGTGCTTTCAGTTTCATCGGTATTCCTTTTTGAATGGACTGTAGACGCGACCCGGGCAAGCGCCTAAACCCCGAGATATTCCTGCAGCATCGCCATGTTCTGCTCGAGCTCGGCCTGGCGGAACTGGCGCACGATGCGGCCATGTTCCATCACGTAGAAGCGGTCCGCCAGCGGCGCCGCGAAGCGGAAGTTCTGTTCGACCAGCACGATCGTGTAGCCCTTGGCCTTGAGCGCGATGATGGTCTCGGCGAGCTTGTCGACGATCACCGGCGCCAGCCCTTCGGAGATCTCGTCGAGCAGCAGCAACTGCGCGCCGGTGCGCAGGATGCGCGCCACGGCGAGCATCTGCTGCTCGCCGCCCGACAGGCGCGTGCCGGGGCTGCCGGCGCGTTCCTTCAGGTTCGGGAACATGGTGTAGATATCGGCCACGCTCATGCCGCCGGACGCGACCACCGGCGGCAGCATCAGGTTCTCCTCGGCGCTGAGGCTGGCGAAGATGCCGCGCTCCTCGGGACAGTAGCCGACGCCGAGCCGCGCGATGCGGTGCGGGGAGAGCCGGATCGTCTCCTCGCCGTTGATCTGGATCGAGCCGGCGCGCGAGCCGGTCAGGCCGACGATCGCGCGCAGCGTGGTGGTGCGCCCGGCGCCGTTGCGGCCGAGCAGCGTCACGACCTCGCCGCGGTTCACGGTGAGGTCCACGCCGTGCAGGATGTGCGATTCGCCGTACCAGGCGTTCAGCCCGGCGATGCGCAGTAGCTCAGTCGTCATCCGTGCGGCCCCTGCAATGCCCCGCCGGACGCGCCCATGTAGGCTTCGATCACCTGCGGGTTTCTGGAGACCTCCTCGTACGGTCCGTCGGCGATGATCGCGCCGCGCTGCAGCACCGTGATGCGGTCGGCGATCGACGAGACCACGTTCATGTTGTGCTCGACCATCAGGATGGTGCGGTTCGCCGCGACCTTGCGGATCAGCTCGGTGACGCGGCCCACGTCTTCGTGACCCATGCCCTGGGTCGGTTCGTCGAGCAGCATCAGGTCCGGCTGCAGCGCCAGCGTGGTCGCCAGCTCCAGCGCGCGTTTGCGGCCGTACGACAGCGACACGGTGAGCGTGTCGGCGAACCCTTCGAGACCGACCTCGGCCAGCAGCTCGCGGGCCCGTTCGTGCAGCGGATACAGCGTCTTCTCGGCCTTCCAGAAGTGAAACGAGGTGCCGAGCTTGCGCTGCAGCGCGCCGCGCACGTTCTCCAGCACCGTCATGTGCGGAAACACCGCGGAGATCTGGAACGAGCGCACGATGCCGCGCCGCGCGGTCTGCGCCGGGTTCTCCGACGTGATGTCGACGTCGTTGTAGAGGATGCGCCCCGCGGTCGGGGTCAGGAACTTGGTCAGCAGGTTGAAGAAGGTGGTCTTGCCGGCGCCGTTCGGTCCGATCAGCGCATGAATATGCCCTCGCTTGACCTTCAGGTCGACCCCGGCGACGGCGACGAAGCCCTTGAACTCCTTGGTCAACCCCTGCGTCTCGAGAACGTACTCTGCCGACAAGAATCCCTCCGCTCGTGACTGGATCGACTGGAGCACCGGCTACCTACCGGCAACTCGCTGCTCGGGAAAGTCTAGCATCGTAGGCACCGCCGGCGCGCCGCGGTATCGGGTGAAACGCCTACAGCTTGAGCGGCTCTGCATAGCCGGTCAGCTCCAGATACCCGCGTCCCGCGCGCTGCCCCGATACGCCCACGAGATCGCTGAGGCCTTCCCAGTAGATCGTGCCGGTCGATGCGCGGTTGTCTTCCTCCTGGTCGTCGATCACCGGTCGGACGGTGAACTGGCCGATCGGCGTCGCGAGTCCCCACTGCACCGGGTAGACCGTGCCGGTGGCCGGACTGGTCCAGCGCCGCTCGGGGCGCAGCACGACCTCGCCGCGATCGAACACGCGAAGCGCGAGCGCGGGCGACCGGTACGAGCCTCCGTCCCACAGCGCGTTGCCGGCACGGTCGCGCAACTGGAACGCGGTCAGCGCGCCCCCATCGTCCATGTTCATGCCGATCCAGTCCCAGCCGACCGCCTGCGGGTCGAGCAGTTCGTCGCTCCATTCATGGTCGAGCCAGGCGCGGCCGTTGGCGATGCGCCACGACTGCCGCGCCAGCTGCAGCGCGCCGCGCACCGCGAGCTGCGGTTCGCTGTAGTAGTGGCTGATCTCGTCTGGCAGCGGCCCCTTGCGCGACAGGCCCCGGTCGCCCTGCAGCAGCACGGGCTGCGCCCTGTCGAGCCGCAGGTCGAGGCCGAACCCTTCGGCGGGAAGCCGGGCGATATAGCTGCCGCCACTGCGAGTCAGCGACCAGTCGCGCAGCCTCACATGGGTGTCAACCTCGGAGCTTGAGGCCAGATCGAACCCCGGTGTCTCGGAAGCGCGGGCGATGCGCTGGTCGTGCAGCAGCCGCCGGCCGCTCACGTCGGTCAGCGCCGCGTGCGCGAAGAACAGCTGGCGCGCGGCGAACGGCGAGGGCAGATCCTGCGTTTGCGCGACGCGCGAACGAAAGAACGTGAGCTGGAAGCCGAATTCGCGTGCGCCCTGCGCGGCCTCGCTCTGCGCATACCCGGTGACGTACCACCACTCGGTGCGAAAGCGCGGATGGCTGCCGAAGTCGCGCGGGAACGCCATCGGCTGCCGGATGTCGTGGGCGTTCGCGTCGGATGCCTGCGCAGCCCACGCTGGCGTGACCGCAGCACCGCCGAGAGCGTCGCCAAGCGCGCCTGCGGCCAGCGCGAGCAGGCGGCGCCGCGACGCATCGCACTGGCCGCCTGCGCGAATCTTCATGCGTGCTCGCCCTGCGCCGCCGCATGCAGTTCGGCATCGATACGCCGTCGCGCCGCGCTGCAGTCGCCGAAGTTCTGCTCTACCCAGCGCGCGTCGCAGTAGGTCGGCAGGTAGCGTTCGCCCGAATCGCACAGCAGCGACAGGATCGATCCCGTTCGGCCCGCCGCCTGCATTTCGCAGGCGAGCTGCAGCACGGCGACGAAGTTCGTTCCGGTCGACGGCCCAACCTTGCGGCCAAGCAGATCGGAGAGCGCGTGCATCGCCGCGATCGAGTCGGCATTCGGCACCTCGATCATGCGGTCCACCAGCGTGCGGATGAAGCTCGGCTCGACCCGCGGCCGGCCGATGCCCTCGATGCGCGAACCGACCGCGGTCAGGGCCGCGTCGCCGGAGCGGTGGTAGGCGGTGAACACCGAGCCGGCCGGATCGGCCACGCACAGGCGCGTTGCGAGGCTGCGGTAGCGCAGCCGGCGGCCGATCGTCGCGCTGGTGCCGCCGGTGCCGGCGCCGACCACGATCCATTCCGGCACCGGGTGCGGCTCGCGCGCCAGCTGCTGCATCATGCTCTCGGCGATGTTGTTGTTGCCGCGCCAGTCGGTCGCGCGCTCGGCGTAGGTGTCCATGTAGTGGCCGCCGGTCTGCGCGGCCAGCGCACGCGCCTCGTCGTAGACCTGCCCGGCGCTTTCGACCCAGTGACAGCGACCGCCGTGGAATTCGATCTGCGCGACCTTCTCCGGCGAGGTGCCGCGCGGCATCACCGCGATGAAGGCCAGGCCCAGCAGCCGCGCGAAATACGCCTCGCTGACCGCGGTCGATCCGCTCGACGCCTCGACGATGGTCGAGCCCGCGCCGATCCAGCCGTTGCAGAGCGCGTACAGGAACAGCGAACGCGCGAGCCGGTGCTTGAGGCTGCCGGTCGGGTGCGTCGATTCGTCCTTCAGGTACAGGTCGATGCCGGCGCGGGCGAAGCGCGGCAGCGACAGCGCGATCAGGTGCGTGTCGGCGCTGCGCTGGAAGTCGGCCTCGATGCGGGCGATCGCGCCGTTGACCCAGGCGCGATCGGCACCGGCGGGTAGGGGTGCGTTCATGCGCCGATTCTCGCAGCGCGGGGCACACCTTGCCCCGTGCTTGTTCCTACAATGCGGATTCATCCCGCCCCTGACTCGGCCGCACTGGAGCAACGCATGATCGTCGAGAGAATCTGGACCGGCAACGCCTGGCGCAACTACAACTACCTGGTGGCCTGCCCCGAGACCGGCGAGGCGCTGGCGATCGACCCGCTGGATCACGAGAAGACGCTGGCAACCGCGCGCGCGCGCGGATGGCGCATCACGCAGGTGCTGAACACGCACGAGCACCTGGACCACACCGGCGGCAATGCCGCCGTGATCGCGGCCACCGGCGCGAAGCTGATCGCGCATCACGCAACGGGCGGCCGCATCGTGGGCGTGGATCGCGGCGTGAAGGCGGGCGACGTGATCAAGGTCGGCCGGACGGTCGAGCTCGAATGCCTGGACACGCCCGGCCACACGATGTGCCATGTCTGCCTGCGCTCGCACACCGACCAGCCGGCGCTGTTCAGCGGCGACACGCTGTTCAACGCCGGCGCCGGCAACGTGCACAACGGCGGCAATGTCGATGCGCTGTTCATGACCTTCGTCGAGCAGCTCGCCAAGCTGCCGGACGACACGCGGGTCTACCCCGGCCACGACTACATCGAGAACAACCTGCGCTTCACGCTCGCGCGCGAACCTGGCAATGCCGATGCCGAGCGGCTGCTGCCGACCGTCACCGACCACGATCCGGCGCGCGCGGCGGTGACCACGCTGGCGGAGGAGAAGCGGGTCAACACCTTCATGCGCCTCGCAAGCCCGGGGCTGGTCGCGAAGCTGCGCGAAGCCTATCCGGACCTGCCCGAGAGCCCCGACCCGAAGACCGTGTTCACGCTGCTGCGCGAGCTGCGCAACCACTGGTGAAATCCGGCGTCGGCCCGCTGCATCCGAGTCCACATCCGGTTCCTGCATTGCACCCGGCTTCGCCAACTCCACCCTTGCCGCGATGAGCACCGAAACCTCTGAACCGCATGAGGACGCCGCGCCGCCGCGCCGGCTCGAAGACCTGCCCGGCCCGCGCGCGCTGCCGTTCTTCGGCAACACGCTGCAGATCCGGCTCGCCGACATGCACCGCCAGTTCGAGGCCTGGAGCGAACGCTTCGGCAGCGTGTACCGCATCGACTTCGGGCCGCGCCTCGCGCTCATCGTCGCCGACCACGAAGTGATTGCGCAGGTGCTGCGCGATCGGCCGCAGCAGTTCCGCCGGCCGCTCAGCGGCGGCCGGATTTCGAGCGAGATGGGGTTCGACCAGGGCGTGTTCTTCGCGAACGACGAAGTCTGGCGGCACCAGCGCCGCATGGTGATGGCCGGGTTGGACCCGGCGCACATCAAGGCCTATTTCCCTAGCCTGCTGCGGGTCACCGAGCGGCTGCGCGCGCGCTGGCAGGCGGCGGCGCGCGCGCACGCCGGCATCGACCTGCAGGCCGACCTGATGCGCTTCACGGTCGACGCGGTCGCGGGGCTGGCGTTCGGCGCCGAGGTCGACACCCTGTCGGGCGACGAGGACGTGATCCAGCGCCACCTGAACAAGATCTTTCCGGCGTTGTCGCGCCGGCTGTTCTCGATCGTGCCGTACTGGCGCTACGTCAAGCTACCCAAGGACCGCGAACTCGAGCGCAGCGTCGCCGAGGTGCAGGCGGCGGTGCGCGGCTTCATCGCGGCCGCGCGCGAGCGCATCGCCGCCGACCCCGGTCGGCGCGAGCATCCGCGCAACCTGCTTGAGGCCATGCTGAACGCGGCGGACCAGCCGGGCAGCGGCGTGGGCGACAGCGACGTCGCCGGCAACGTGCTGACCATGCTGCTGGCCGGTGAGGACACGACCGCGAACACGCTGGCCTGGATGATCCACCTGCTGCACCGGCATCCGGAGGTGCTGGCGCGCGCGCGTGCCGAGGTGCTGCAGGTCGCGGGCGAGCCGGCCGCGTTCACGTTCGACGCGATGAGCCGGCTCGACTATCTGGAAGCCTGCGCACACGAGACGATGCGGCTGAAACCGGTCGCACCCATCATCGCCGCCGAGGCGGTGCACGACACGGTGGTGGCCGGCGTCCTGGTCCCGGCCGGCACCGTGGTGATCGGGCTGATGCGTCGCGACAGCCTGCGCGAGCAGTACTTCTCCGACGCGCAGGCGTTCCGGCCCGAGCGCTGGCTGGACGGTGCGGCGATTGCCGCGACCTCGGCGAAGCGGGTCGCGATGCCGTTCGGCGCCGGCCCGCGCATGTGCCCGGGGCGCTACCTCGCGCTGCTCGAGATCAAGATGGCCGCGGCGATGCTGCTGGCCTCTTTCGACATCGACGAGGCCGGCGGGGCCGCGGGCGCCGAGGTGCCCGAGCGGCTCGCGTTCAGCATGGGGCCGGTGGGGCTGCGCATGCGCCTCACCGAGCGCAGGACGGTAGCAGCGGCAGGTTGATCGGACGACGCGGGCGCCGGCTCGCCTTGATGCTTGCACGTGACGTAGAGGGTCCGCTCGCTGACCCCCGAGGCGGCGAACCGATCAGGCCGTTGCAGGCGCTGAAGGCAAGGGGAGCCGGGCGAGCCGGTGCGCTTCGCTGCGCCTGAGTCCGAGCGCCACGAGCAGCAGTTCGGCGGTGTCCGATCCGACCTCGCGCCAGGTCTTGTGTCCTTCGAGCACGGCCACCATCGCGGCCAAGGTGCTGCCGATCAGCATGCCGAGCATGGCGTGCAACTGATCGGGCTGGATGCGATAGCGCCCGTTTTCGATACCGATCTGCAGGTTGGCGGCCGGGTCGGTGGTCAGCACTGCCTGCAATGTGGCCGCGCCGAGTCCGAAGCGGCTCATGAAGCGTCCCCAGAGTGGTTCTTCGTGGGCGCGCCGGACGTACAGCCGCACGCCGATGGAGAGTTGGTGCGCCACATCGTCGATTCCGGCAAAGGCCACCATCACGCGATCAACCATCTCGCGCACCAGCTGGGCAGCCACCTCCTCGAACAGTCCTTCGATGTTCGGCACGTTGCTGTAGATCGTGCCACGCGCCACTTCTGCTGCTGCCGCGAGTTCGCTGACGTTGACCCGCGTCACGCCTTGTTCCGCGAAGAGCTTCATCGCCGCAGCGTGGATGCGCCGTTGCACGGGAGTCAGGGCGGCAGGACGCGAGATTTGCATTTGATCAATGGTGTTCAGAAGCGGCCAGTTTACTTCAGATTCGAACGAACCTAGGGTTTTCTCTATTGAACT
Organism: Pseudomonadota bacterium; assembly: GCA_018241985.1. Classification (GTDB taxonomy): domain Bacteria; phylum Pseudomonadota; class Gammaproteobacteria; order Burkholderiales; family Burkholderiaceae_C; genus Rhodoferax_A. The sequence continues at coordinate 11,347 of JAFECV010000004.1, forward strand.
GTATTGATTTAAATTGAACAATAGTGTTCAGTAAATTAAAGCCGATGCACTCGTTCACTACGGAGCCAGCCAAGTGTCGAACCCCGTCGAATCGCCGATTTCCAACCCCGGCATGCGCTCGCACACGGTGCAGTTGGGCGGGCGCAAGATTCACTTCACCGAAGCCGGCGCCGGCCCGGTGGTGTTGATGCTCCATGGAGGCGGGCCCGGCGCCTCCGGCCTGTCCAACTATTCGCGCAACCTTGACGCGATGGCGCGGCAGTTCCGGGTGCTCGTGCCCGATCTGCCCGGCTATGGAAGGTCGAGCAAGAGCGCGGTCGACGACGATCTCTTCGGCGACCTCGCTGCTTCGATGATCGCCTTGCTCGATGCGCTGGAGATCCGTCGCGTCCACGTGGTCGGCAATTCGCTCGGCGGTGGCTGCGCACTGCGCATGGCGCTAGACCACCCGGCACGCGTGATGCGAATGGTCTTGATGGGCCCGGGCGGCGTAGGAATCTCGCAAGGCACGCCCAGCGACGGGCTCAAGCGCCTGCTCGGCTACTACGCCGGCGAAGGACCCACCCTCGACAAGCTGCGCCGCTTCGTCTGCGAGGATCTGGTCTACGACGCCAGCTCGGTCGGCGAACCGCTGCTGCGCGAGCGCTTCGAAGCGAGCATCGATCCCGAGGTCATCGCCAACCCGCCGCTGCGCCCGCCGAAGGATCCGGCTGCGTTCATGCGCCTCGACTTCCTGCTCGATCCCCGCCTGGCCAGTCTCCACCATCCGACCCTGGTGCTTTGGGGCACCGAGGATCGCGTCAATCCGCCGAGCGGCGCCCTCGCGCTGCAGCAGCGCATGCCGGCCTGCGATGTCTTCCTCTTCAGCCGCACGGGCCACTGGGTGCAGTGGGAGCGCGCCAGGGAATTCAATGCCGCCGTGCTTGCCTTCCTCGATGCCGATGGCCGGGAGCGGAGCGGCCTATGACATCTGTCGCTCAACCCTGCGCCACGATGCCGAGCCTTTTCGGCAGCATCAGCCTCGGCTACGTGGTGGTCGAATCGCGGCAGTTGCCGGCCTGGGAACGATTCGCCCGTGACGGCCTGGGTCTGCATGCCGAGGCGGCCGAAGGGAGTTCTCTCGTCTTGCGCCTCGACGAGCACCAGCGGCGCATTGTCGTCTGCGAAGGTTCGGCAGAGGATGTGGTCGCCATTGGCTGGCAACTGCGCGATGACGAGGCGCTGGCGCTGCTGCTCGGGCGACTGCGCGCTTCGGGCATCGAGGTGCGCGCGGCCAGCGCGCAAGAGGCAGCGGAGCGCGGTGTCGAGCGCTTCTGGTATTTCGAGGGTCCGAAGACGCTCCGCTTCGAACTGTTCACCAATCCGCTTCTCGGCGCGCGGCCCTTGCGGATGCTGGCGAGCGGCTTCATCACCGGCGGGATGGGGCTGGGCCACTTCGCGATGACGACGCGCGAGCCCGAAGCGACCCTCGATTTCTTCCGCAACGTCTTCGATGCACGGCTGTCAGACACCATCGAGGACCGGCTCAATGGCGTCACCCTGGAACTGAGCTTCCTGCGTCTGAACGAGCGTCATCACTCGGTGGCGCTGGCCGCCACGCGCGGCAGGCGCATGAATCCTCTGCGCACCGCGATTCACCATCTGAATCTTCAGGTTCGCAGCCTCGACGACCTGACCCTTGCCTACCGCCGCGTGCGTGACATGGGCTGCGCCATCGCGAACGCGATCGGGCAACATCCGAATGATCGTGAGCTGTCCTTCTATGTCGCGACGCCTTCCGGCTTCGAGATCGAGGTCGGCTGGAATCCGATCGAAGTGCACGACGAGGCGGGTTGGCAGCCCGTGCACTACCAGGGCATCAGCCTCTGGGGGCATTTTCCGGAGAGCCTGGGCCTGCGCCGGAAACTGAGCCAGATGGGCCGCGGCCTGGCTTCGCTCGCCCGCAAGGAGCATACGGTGGGAGTTCGCGATGCACGCCTCTGAAGCACTCCCGACGAGCGCGGACGCCGGCGCCTACGACGTCGTTGTCTGCGGGCTCGGTCCTACCGGGCTCACGCTCGCGCACTGCCTGGGCCTGCGCGGCCACAAGGTCCTGGTGCTGGAACGCGAACACGAGTTCTACGGCAATGCGCGCGCCGTCTTCACCGACGGCGAATGCATGCGCATCTTCCAGTCCTTCGGCATGGCGGAGGCGCTGGCCGCGGACATGCTGCAGGATGCGCCGGTGCAGATGGTGCTGCCCAACGGCGCCGTTCTGTTTCAGATCAAGAACACGCACCGACCCCACGGCTGGCCGGCGAACAACTTCTTCTATCAGCCGCTGCTCGAGACCGCGCTTGCCGACGGGCTGCAGCGCTGTCGCCATGTCACCGTCCTGCGCGGCCGGGAGCTCGTCCACTTCGAGCAGGACCTGGCGGGCATCGACGTCACGCACGCGGCGACCGATCCCGCGCGGCGGAGTCAGGCCGCAGCCGCAAAGAACGCGAGGCGCGAGGTTTCCGAGCAAGGCATCACGGTGCGGACGCGCTACCTGGTCGGCGCGGACGGCGGTCGCAGCACGGTCCGCTCGCAACTCGGTATCGCGATGACGGGCGTGAATTTTCCCAATCCCTGGCTGGTGGTCGACGTCAGGGCCAAGAATGCGGACGACGGCCTGCACCACCTGCCTTACTTCAACTTCATTTGCGACCCTGCCTGCCCGACGGTGAGCTGCGTGCAGCCCAACGGCCATCATCGCTTCGAGTTCATGCTGATGCCCGGCCAGACGCGCGAGTACATGGAACACCCGAGCACGGTCCGCGCCTACCTCGAGAAGTACGTTGCGGTCGACAAGTTCGAGATTCTGCGCACGCTGGTCTACACCTTCAATGCGCTGATGGCCGAACGCTGGCGTGATCGTCGAGTGCTGCTGGCGGGTGATGCGGCTCACATGACGCCGCAGTTCATCGGCCAGGGAATGAATGCCGGCGTGCGCGACGCCTACAACCTGGCATGGAAGCTCGATGCGGTGCTGCGCGGCCACGCCGGGGAAGCCTTGCTCGACAGCTACGAGCGCGAGCGCCGGCCGCACGCCGCCGCAATGACGCGCGAAGGCATCCGGATGAAAGACTACGTTTCGATGGTCCATCCGCTCGGCACCCTGGTGCGCAATGCCGCGACCCGCATCGTGACCCGGCTGCCCGCGATCGGCCGCTACGTGCGCCAGGGCGACTTCATCCCGAAGCCGAGCTATCGCGCGGGCAGCTATTTCGGTCTTCCGCGCCGGCGCTGGCGTGCGCCGGAAGGGCGGCTGATGCCGCAACCCAGCCTGCGCGGCCCCGACGGGCGTCGCTGCCGGCTCGACGATCTCGCGGGCCATGGCTTTGCGCTGGTTGGCGCCTGCATCGATCCGCGCGAGCGGCTGGACGCCGAGGGGCGTGACTTCTGGCAATCGCTGGGCGCGAGATTCATCGCGATCTACCGTTTCGGCGGCCGGCCGGCGGGCGATGTGGAGGATGCAGTACCGGAAGGCCTGATCGAGGCCGAAGACCCGGACGGCAGCTATTTCGCCTGGCTGCGTAGAAGTGGCGGCACCCGTGGCAGCGTGGTCATTCTGCGCCCGGACAAGTTCGTCTTCGCGCTGGTTGGCCAGCGCGGAATGCCGCAGGCGATGCGCGAGTTCATGCGGCAGATGCATTGTGAAGATGCGGACATGTCCGGCAGAGGGACGCCCTCCGCAGCGGCTGCGCGGCCGCGCCTGGGCGCACGCATTGCCTGAGTCGGCGGAACACAAAGGCGGAACACACCATGGGACTCACGCGTCGCAAGCTCATCGTCGGCGGTTTGGGATTGGCCGGCGTGGCCGGTGGCGCTGCGGGATGGCGCCGCCACGAGGCCAACCAGCCGCCGCACCTCACGTTGCCGCAGGCCCGAGCCGACGCGCCCAACGTGCTGCTGATCGTCACCGACCAGGAGCACGGCTGGGACCTGCTGCCAACCGGTTTCATCGACCGGCATTGTCCGGCGCGAAGCCGGCTGCGGGCCGAATCGGTGAGCTTCACCCAGGCGCACACGCCCAGCCCGTTCTGCTCGATGGCGCGCGGGGCGATGTACACCGGCCAGCATCCGCAGCGCAACGGCCTGTGGGAGAACATTCCGCTGCCCTACGCCACGAACATGAAGCGTTCCGTGCCGACGCTGGGCACGATGTTCGGCGCCGCCGGCTTCCACACCGCCTACTTCGGCAAATGGCATCTGAGTCACCTGCAGGACAAGCACGACGTGGATTTCCCGCCCGCACAGGTGCGCGCCGAGGTGCAGTCCTACGGTTTCGCCGAGGTGGGCACGCAACACGAGCTGGATGGCCCGCTCGGCGGCTTCACGTTCGACGACGACACCACGCACCGCGCGCTGGCCTTCCTGCGCTCGCCCGAGCGCACCGCCAGGCCCTGGTTCTGCGCGGTGAACCTGCTGAACCCGCACGACATCATGTACTACACGTCGGGCGACGCGATGACCCGGTCGCGCAAGATGGCCTTCCCCGGCGCGTCGGCGCGTCCGCCGACCAACCCTTTCTACGCCACCGACCTGGGCTATCCGTTGCAGCCCAACTACGGCCCCGCCACGCTGGTCGGGCGCCCCGCGGCGGCCTACGAATACGCGCGCACGATGGACACCGTGCTTGGCGTGCTCGACTATTCCGACGAGCGCATCGGCCACGAATTCCAGAACTACTACTACAACTGCATCCGCGACACCGACCGATACCTGACGCAGATCCTCGACGCGCTGCACGCAAGCGGGCAGGACGAGCGCACGATCGTCGTCTTCGTCGCCGACCATGGCGAAATGCTCGGCGCGCACGGTCTGCGCGGCAAGGGCACGGTGCCGTACCGCGAGGGGGTGCGCGTGCCGCTGCTGCTGCGCCTGCCCGGCGGTGCGCGTGGTGCCGAGACGGCGGCGCTGACCTCGCACCTGGACCTCGCGCCCACGCTGCTGGCGGCCGTCGGCCTGCCCGCCGACGCAGTGGCCAACGAGCTGCCGGTGCTGACCGGCCGCGACCTGAGCGAGCACGCAGCCCAGCCCGGCCGCACGGACTCGCGCGCCGGCGAAAAGGGCGGCGACGGCATTCTGCTGCACTGGACCAGCCTGGCCGCGCAGGACCACGACGCGCTGATCGCCATCGCCCGCGCGCGGCGCGAGGGCAAGCCGCCGCTGCTGGGCCTGCTGCAACGGGACGTGTTCAGCGGCCTGCAGCGCCGCGGCCAGATGCGCGGCGTGAACGACGGGCGCTACAAGTTCGCCCGTTACTTCAAGCCCACGGATCACCACCGTCCGCGCGACTGGGCGACGCTCACCGCCCGCAACGACCTGGAGCTGTACGACCTGAAGGCGGACCCGGGCGAGAACCACAACCTCGCCGCCGACCTCGGGACAGCGAAGGACACGCTGCTGGCGATGAATGCCAAGCTCGATCGGCTGATCGAGCGCGAGATCGGCGACGACGACGGCAGCTTCCTTCCCGGGCCGGGGTTCCTGTGGCGCGGCGACTGAAGCCCCTGAATCCCTTCTGAACGCGAAGGCTCTCTTTGCGGCGAAAGCGGCGCCGCTGGCAGCGCCATGCCGATGCCGCTGGCCTGGTGGCCCGGCGCCTACGCGCCGAACCCTTGGACCAACCGGTGGCCCTGGCCTACCAGTCCTCCTTGACCGCCAGCACCGCGTCGCGCCCCGCGGCGGCGCGGCCGGCGATCCTGGCGGTGGCGGTGCCGGCCAGCACGACAGCCCCGCACAGCAGCAGCAGCCGGCCCCAGGGCAGCAGCAGGTCCATCGTCCAGTGGAAGCTCTGCGGGTTGACCACGCGCACGAGAACGAGCGAAACGCCAAGGCCGAGCGCGAGTCCG
>JAFECV010000500.1 GCA_018241985.1 Pseudomonadota bacterium
CGGTGCCCTGCTTGTACGCCGCGCGGGCGTTGAGCACGGCGGCGCCGATGACCTGGCTGCGCTCGGCACCGAGCTCCCAGCCGCCCTCGACGCGGCGCTGCACCCCGACCTCGGTGTCGTTGATGAAGTTGCTCGCGCTGCGCTGCCAGGCCTTCGCCGTCAGGATCGTCTTGCCCCGGGCGTCGCGCTGCACGACGCGCGACAGCGCCGCCTCGTTCGCCCCGCCGGTGCCGGCGTAGACGATGGTGCTGGTCGCGCCGGCGATGCTCTGGTAGTAGCTGTACTGGCTGCCGGTGAGGCCGAGCAGCCAGTAGCCCCAGGGCACTTCGTAGTGCGCCGCGCCGCCGTGCGTGCCGCGTCCGCCGGGCATGCCGCCGCCCAGGTCGTGGTTCAGGCTGAGGTAGATCAGGTCGTTCAGGCCGAGCGGGTTGTCGAGGGAAACGGTGACGCTGCCCTGGTATTGGCCGGTTTCCTTGGTGCCACCGTTGTCCGCGCCGACGTTCAGCCGAAACGGCCGGCCCTGGCGCCATGAGACGGCCAGGTCGCTCTCGCCGGGGCCGGCGGGGGGTTGGCCGGGCAACGCCTGCGCCGGCTCGATCCGGATGTCGGCATCGGCTGTCGGCGGGCGCTTCAGGTTCTCCAGGCCCTGCTCGAGGTCACGCAGGTTCAGGATGTCGCCGGGCTGCATCGGCAGCGCGTTCGCGAGCCGCGCGCGCGGGCTTTGCGGATCGGCCAGCCGGATCGAATGGATACGCCCCGGCACAATGGTGAACCGCAGTTCGCCGCCGGACAGATCTTGCGGCTCGACGAACACGCGCGAGGTGGTGTAGCCGCGGGCAAGCAATGGGCCTTGCGCGCGCGCTTGCAGCACGCGCACGCCGGCCGCACCGATGCAGCGGCTCAAAGGGGAGTCGTCAGCGCCGGGGCCGGCCAGCGCGGCATCGAGCCAGCGCTGCCAACCGGTCAATGGATGGGTCAAGACATTGGCCGCGGCGGCGTCGATCGGCACCCAGCGCACCGCGTGGATCACGAAGCACGGGGATTCGGATGCGGGCAGACGCCCCGGCTCCGGCGCGGCCGGCGCCTGCAGGTGCACGTCGGGGTTGGGTTCGAGCCGGCGGCGCTGCGCGTCCTCGCGCTGCTGCAGGCGCTGCTGCTCCAGCGACGGGTCGGGCGCCGTCTGCGGCCAGGCCGGCAGTGCGCATTGCAGAAACGCGCCCAAGCAGGCGGCGCGGACGAGCACGGCGAAGGCCGCCGTGCGGCGGGATTGACAGCGCAAGACCAGACTCCCTGACTTTCATGTTCTTCCAGGCCCATGCAGAGCGCATGCAGGCGGCATGGATTCGGTCAGCGCGAATTGTGGCGATGCAATGGCTCGTACAGATCAATCGATCCGCAGCAGGCGTGAGGTTTTACGCAGTTCGGGCGCTTGGATGCCGCCGGCGCTCGCGGCAAACAACGGTTCCGCTGTAACAGAACCCGATGCCGCCTACCTCAAGTGTCGCGACGCCGGGCTCTTGCCGCCAACATCCGTTGCGCCGGTGCTCGTCCGGTCGTGGGTCGCATCACCGGCCTGGCGCGGCTGTGCGCTTCAGAATGTGTGAATGAATTCTGCGCGCCCGAAAGGATCGTCAAAAGCCGTCCGATCAAGGCGCAAAGCGCAACCGTAGCTCGGGCTACGGCGAGCATTTGCAACGCCAAGCGGACGGTTTTTGGCGGTCAAGGCGGGCATGAGGAATTCGTTCGCACCTTCTTAGTCCACCGCCACCGGCACCCGCAGCGCCAGCGCGCACATCAGCTCGTAGCCGACGGTGCCGCCGGCATGGGCCACTTCATCGATGGAGAGCAGCGCGCCATCGCCTGCGCGGCCCCACAGCGTGACCTCGGAGCCGAAGCCGGCATGGGGCACGGGCGTCAGGTCGACCGTGATCATGTCCATGCTGACGCGGCCGACCATGCGCGTGCGCACGCCGTCCACCAGCACCGGCGTGCCGGTGCTGCAGTGGCGCGGGTAGCCGTCGGCGTAGCCGCAGGCGACGATGCCGATGCGCATGGCCGCGTCGGCGACGAAGGTCGAGCCGTAGCCGACCGTGTCGCCGGCGGCGAGTTGCTGCGTGTCGATCAGTTTGGCGGCCAGCGTCATCGCCGGCTGCAGGTCCCAGTGCGCGGCGTCGTGCTCGGGGTAGTCGGGCGCGCTGCCGTAGACCGCGAT
>JAFECV010000501.1 GCA_018241985.1 Pseudomonadota bacterium
GCTCCACCAGGTCCGCAATCGCGCGGCCGTTCAGCGCGACCGGCCGGCCCTCGTCGAACGTGACCGACACCTCTTCGGCGAGGACTTCGACCCCGGGTTTCCAGAACGCGACGCCCATGATCGGGTTCACGATGCGGATGCCGCTGTTCAGGAACTCCAGATCCTTCGCCTCGTGCGTCGCGCCGAGCATGTTGCTGTCGGTGGAATAGGCCTTCTCGGCGCTCATCTTGTACGCGAAGCCCTCGCGCGTCATGAACGCCGACATTTCCGCGCGGCCGCCGAGCTCGTCGATGAACTGCTGGTCCAGCCAGGGCTTGTAAATCTGCAGCGACGGATTGGTCAGCAGGCCGTAGCGGTAGAAGCGCTCGATGTCGTTGCCCTTGAAGGTCGAGCCGTCGCCCCAGATGTTCACGTCGTCCTGCTTCATCGCCGCGACCAGCATGGTGCCGGTGACCGCGCGGCCCAGCGGCGTGGTGTTGAAGTAGGTGGCGCCGGCGGTGCTGACGTGAAACGCCCCGGCCTGCAGCGCGGCGACGCCTTCGTGCGCGAGCTGGGTGCGGCAGTCGACCAGCCGGGCCACCTCGGCGCCGTATTCGAGCGCCTTGCGCGGGATCGCGTCGTAGTCGGGCTCGTCGGGCTGGCCCAGGTTCGCGGTGTACGCATAGGGCACGGCGCCCTTGTTCTTCATCCAGCGCAGCGCGGCGCTGGTGTCGAGGCCGCCGGAGAACGCGATGCCGACCTTCTGGCCGACGGGAAGGGATTGCAGGATGGTTGCCATGGGAGGGTGTCGCTGCGAAGGGGCCGGTGGCGGGACGGGTCGACGCCGCCGGAGTGTCGGTATGAAAACGAACGGCGATTTTAGGCTGCGGCGGCACGGCAGAGCGCCGCTCTCAGCCTGGCCCGGGGTGCAACGCGATCCAGGCCGCGGGATCGAAACCGATCGTGATCGTCGTGCCCCAATCCACCACGGGCCGCCGGATCAGGCTCGGGTGGGCTTGCAGCACGCGGGCAGCACTGGCGGCATCGGCCACGCGCGCCTGCTCCGCCGGATCGAGCCGGCGCCAGGTCGTGCCTTGGCGGTTCACCAGCTTCTCCCAGCCAAGCGCCTGCATCCATGCGCCCAGCTGGGGTGCCGGCACGCCGTCCTTCTTGAAGTCATGAAACCGGTACGCCAGTCCTTGTTCGGACAGCCAGGCCCGCGCGCGCCGGACGGTGTCGCAGTTCGGAATGCCATAGAGCGTGATCATCGGATGGAGTCGCCGGGCGGTCGGTTCGGAGTTGCTGCTGCTCCGCGCATTTTCGCCTGATTGCGGCCGCTGGCGACAGGCCTGCAAGTGGCGGCGGCTCGATGCGTGAGTGCCTGCGCGCAGCGAGCCGTGCGGGGTCTTTGCCGCCGGTCGGGCCTTTGGTCCGGCATCAAGCGGACAATCCAACGCAAAATTCCGCTTCATTTCACATGAATACGCTGCAAGAGTGGCTGGCGCATTGCGAGCGCCTGCATCCGAAAACGATAGAGCTCGGGTTGGAGCGCGTGCGGCAGGTCGCCGAACGCATGGCGCTGCGCCTGGATTGCCCCGTGATCACCGTCGCCGGCACGAACGGCAAGGGCTCGACCTGCGCGATGCTCGAGGCGATCCTGCTGAAGGCTGGATTTCGCACCGGGGTCTACACCTCGCCGCACCTGGTCGCGTTCGAGGAGCGGCTGCGGATCAACGGCGAAATCTCGAATGCTTCCGATTTGATAGCGGGATTCGAGCGTGTGGAGCGGGCTCGCGGCGATATTTCTCTTACATTCTTCGAGTTCACGACGCTCGCGCTGCTCGACGTGATGGCGCGCGCGCGGCCCGACGCGGCAATCCTCGAGGTCGGCTTGGGCGGGCGGCTCGACGCGGTGAACCTCATCGACGCCGACTGCGCGGTGATCACCAGCGTCGACCTCGACCACATGGAGCTGCTCGGGCCGGACCGCGAGCACATCGGCCTCGAGAAGGCCGGCATCATGCGCACCGGGCGCCCGGCCGTGGTCAGCGATCCGCAGCCGCCGCAGAGCGTGCTCGATCACGCCAAGGCGCTGGGCGCGGACCTATGGCGCCTCGGCGTCGACTTCAACTACCAGGGCGACCGGCAGCAGTGGAACTGGGCCGGGCGCGGGCGCCGCTACACCGGCCTCGGCTATCCGGCGCTGCGCGGCGCGAACCAGCT
>JAFECV010000502.1 GCA_018241985.1 Pseudomonadota bacterium
CCTGGCCACGATCTCCTGCATGTTCACGCGAAGCTACGGCCAGTTGCTGACTGCCCGTGCGGTCGTGGGCGTAGGCGAGGCCGGCTACGGATCGGTCGGGTCCGCGCTGATCGCCAGCCACTTTCCGGCCCGCATGCGCGGCACGCTGATGGCCATCTTCTTTTCCGCCGGTTCGTTCGGCTCGGTGCTGGGCGTGATGCTGGGCGGGGTGATTGCCGCCCACTGGGGCTGGCGCGCCGCCTTCGGCGTGGTGGGCATTCCCGGTCTGGTGGTGGCCCTGCTCTACCTCTTCGTGCGCGACTACCGCACGGTGGAGCTGACGCCGCGGCTGAGCCAGGCCACGCATGACGCAGGCAGCGTGACGCGCGCCATCATGGCGGCGCTGACGCGCTCGCCCACCATGCTGTGGGCGTGCCTGGGCGGTTCGGCGCAGGTCATCGTGCTGTCGACCGTGTGGGCCTGGCTGCCCAGCTACCTGAACCGGACCCAAGGGCTACCGCCGGCGAAGGCGGCGATCAGCGCCGCGCTGGTGGTGCTGTGCGGCGCCGTCGGTGCGGTGATCTGGGGCGCGGTGGTCGACCGCTCCGGCCGCCGCCGCCCGCGCGCCAAGCTGTACACGATGGCCGTGCTGTGCCTGATATCGATGGCGGTGCTGATGTCCGCATTCGGCTCGTTCGGCACGTCGCTGACGCACGGCCAGCAACTGGCCTGGATTGCAGCGGGCGGCCTGCTCATGACCTGCACCTCCGGTCCGGTGGTGGCCATCGTGCTCGACGTGATCCATCCCGGCATCCGCTCCACCGGCGCCGCGGTGCTGGCGTTCTTCCTCAACCTGTTCGGTCTGGCGGCCGGCCCGTTCATCGCCGGCGTGCTGTCCGACGCCTGGGGCTTGGAGCGAGCGCTGGTGGCGATGCCCGCCTTCGGGGTGCTGGCCGCGCTGGGTTTCGTGATCGCCGCGCGCACCTACGATGCGGACGTAAAGCGCATCCGGGATCAGGTCGAGGCTGAATCCGCGATTGGCGTCGTGCCATCCGGCGCGCCCGCCTGAAAGCCGGGCGGCTCTTCGACGATTCCTCATGCCGCTGCAGCTTCGTTCGCTTCTCCGCGCGGACGGCTTGGTGGAGCTGTCGCTGGCCGACGTACCGGTGCCGCAGCCGGCGGCGCCGGACGAAGTGCTGGTGCGGGTCGAGGCCGCACCGCTGAACCCGTCGGACCTGGGCCTGCTGTTCGGTGGTGCCGACGTGCGACAGGCGAAGGTGTCCGGCACGGCCGAACGCCCGATCGTCACGGCGCCGGTGTCCGAAGCGGCGATGGCCGCGGGCGCCGCACGGGTCGGCCACTCGATGCCGACAGGCAACGAGGGCGCCGGCACCGTGGTGGCCGCCGGCAGTTCGCCCGCGGCGCAGAAACTGCTCGGCCGCAAGGTGGCGGTACTGAGCGGTGCCATGTACGCCGCGTACTGCGTTGCGCCCGCCCAGCAGTGCCTCGCGCTGCCCGACGGCGCCAGCGCGGCGCAGGGTGCGTCATGCTTCGTCAACCCGCTGACCGCGCTCGGCATGGTGGAGACCCTACGCCAGGGCGGCCACGATGCCCTTGTGCATACCGTGGGGGCGTCCAACCTCGGCCAGATGCTCAATCGCATCTGCCTGAAGGACGGCATTGGCCTGGTCAGCATCGTGCGCAGGCCCGAACAGGCCGAACTGCTGCGCAGCCAGGGTGCGCAGCATGTCATCGACAGCAGCCGGCCGGACTTCGCGGCGCAACTGACCGATGCCGTCGCTGCGACCGGAGCGCGCCTTGCTTTCGATGCCACCGGCGGCGGCCGCATGGCCGGCCAGTTGCTGATGGCCATGGAAGCGGCCCTGCTGCGCCGCCCCGGTCTGCCGTACAGCCGCTACGGCAGCCCGGTGCACAAGCAGGTCTACATCTACGGCTACCTGGAACGCGGTCCGATCGAACTCCCGCCCGGGCTGGGCATGGCCTGGGACGTGGGCGGCTGGCTGCTTTTTCCGTTCCTCCAGCGGCTCGATCCCGGGCGCCTGGCCCAGCTCAAGCAACGCGTGGCCGACGAACTCACCACGACATTTGCCAGCCACTACACGCGTGAAGTGACGATGGCGCAGGCGCTGACGCTGGACGCCATCGGAGACTACGCAAGGATGTCGACGGGTCGGAAGATGCTGCTGCGGATTGCGGCCG
>JAFECV010000503.1 GCA_018241985.1 Pseudomonadota bacterium
ATCCCGGCGATCATCGACCCGGGCGGCCCCGGCGGCGCGCCGCTGGCGCTGTTCGAATCGGGCGCGATCCTGCTGTACCTCGCCGACAAGACCGGCCGCTTTATTCCGCAAGACGCCGCGCTGCGCTGGCAGACGATCCAGTGGCTGATGTGGCAGATGGGCGGCGTCGGCCCGATGTTCGGCCAGGTCGGCTACTTCAACAAGTTCGCCGGCAAGGAGATCGAGGATAAACGCCCGCGCCAGCGCTACGTCGACGAGTCGCGCCGCCTGCTCGGCGTGCTCGAGCAGCGACTGGAAGGCCGCGCCTGGATCATGGGCGACGCGTACACGATCGCCGACATCGCGGTCTTTCCATGGGTGCGCAACCTGATCGGCTTCTACGAGGCCGGCGAACTGGTCGGCATCCAGGGCTTCCCGAACGTGCTGCGCGCGCTCGGCGCGTTCGTGGCCCGGCCCGCGGTCGCGCGCGGGCTCAATATTCCGCCGCGCGACTGACGGGCGACGGACGGCGCGTTCCTATTTTTCGGCGAAAGCCCGCTCCACCACGAAATCGCCCGGCGTGGTGGTGTTCCCCTCGTGGAAGCCGCGCTTCTCGAGCAGCGCCTTCAGGTCGGTCAGCATGCCGGGGCTGCCGCAGATCATCACGCGGTCATGCTCGCGGTCGAGCGGCGGGAGCTTCAGGTCCTTGAACAGCTTGCCGTTCTCGATCAGCTGCGTGATGCGGCCCATGTTCTTGTACAGCTCGCGCGTCACGGTCGGGTAGTACAGGAATTTATCGCGGATGATGTCGCCGAGCAGTTCGTGCTGGGGCAGGTGCTTGATCAGCACGTCGTGGTACGCTAGTTCGTCGATCTTGCGCACGCCATGTACCAGCACGACCTGCTCGAAGCGCTCGTAGGTCTCGGGGTCGCGGATGATGCTCATGAACGGCGCCATGCCGGTGCCGGTCGACAGCAGGTACAGCCGTTTGCCCGGCAGCAGGTAGTCGATCAGCAGCGTGCCGGTCGGCTTCTTGCCGACGATGATGCTGTCGCCGACCTTGATGTGCTGCAGCCGCGAGGTCAGCGGCCCCTCCTCGACCTTGATGCTGAGGAATTCCAGGTGGTCCTCGTAGTTCGGGCTGACGATGCTGTACGCGCGCAGCAGCGGCTTGTCGTTCACGCGCAGCCCGATCATCGTGAAATGGCCGTTCGAGAAACGCAGCGCGGTGTCGCGCGTGGTGGTGAAGGTGAACAGCCGGTCGGTCCAGTGGTGCACCGACAGCACCTGTTCTTCGTTGAATGCACTCATGATGTCGTCGCGCAGGAAGCAGGGGAGGTCGGACGGTGCGATGCGGCGCCGCGGCCCGCCGACCCGGGGAAAACGAGCAGTCTAGTCGTTTCGTTAGAACTTTCGGACATAAGCAAATTGGAGCTTTCCTCCTGCAACGACCGTGCGGTTGGGTTCGCCGACACGGCGCTTGATCGGACGTCGCAGACAATGCCGAGTTTCATCGCTGGGGGCTGCCGGTCCGATCGAAAGATCGTGCGGCTTGACCGAGGTCAAGTAGATTCGCGCTGAATCCGGGCCGGCGTCGCCCCTCGTCCATTTATCTTTCCCACGATTGAAAACCCAGGAGCATCCCATGACGATTTCGAGAAGATTGGTATTGAGCACCGCATTCGCGGTCGGCTGCACCGCGCTGCTGCCCGCCGCGCGGGCGCAGGGCGTGATCAAGATCGGCGAGATCAACAGCTACAAGGCGCAGCCGGCCTTCCTCGAGCCATACCGCAAAGGGATGGAACTGGCGCTGGACCAGATCAACGCGGCCGGTGGCATCAACGGCAAGAAGCTCGAGCTGATCACGCGCGACGACAACGCGAACCCGGGCGACGCGGTGCGCGCGGCCGAGGAACTGGTGTCGCGCGAGAAGGTCGACCTGCTGGCCGGCGGCTATTTGTCGAACGTCGGGCTGGCGCTGGCCGACTTCGCGAAGCAGAAGAAGGTGTTCTACCTCGCGGGCGAGCCGCTGACCGACAAGCTGACCTGGGAGGGCGGCAACAAGTACACGTGGCGCCTGCGCCCCGGCACCTACATGCAGGCCGCGATGCTGGTGCCCGACGCGGCCAAGCTCGGCAAGAAGCGCTGGGCACTGGTGTACCCGAACTACGAGTACGGCCAGTCGGCGGTCGCGGCGTTCAAGCGACTGCTCAAGGCGGC
>JAFECV010000504.1 GCA_018241985.1 Pseudomonadota bacterium
TGTCGCCCATCGATCTGGAGCGCGACAACCCGAACCTGATCGGCGGCGACAGCCTCTCGGGCAGTCACCACCTGGACCAGTTTTTCCTGTTCCGTCCGGCCTTCGGCCATTCGCGCTGGAAGACGCCAGTCGCTCAGCTCTACATGGTGGGCGCTTCGACCTGGCCAGGGGCGGGCACGGGTGCGGGTTCGGGCTTCATGCTGGCGAAGGAACTGGCTGGCCTGTAGCTTCGCTCTGTGCGCCGGCGGCTTCTTCCTGATCGAGCCAGCCGGGCTCGGGCACCGGCAGCGGGATCGCATCGAGCAGCTCTCGGGTGTAGGCCTGCTGCGGCAGGGCAAACAGTTCGGTGGCGGGGCCGCGCTCGACCACCTTGCCCTGGCGCAGGATCAGGATTTCATCGCACAGGCTGCGCACCAGCGACAGGTCATGGCTGATGAAGATCAGCGCCAGGCCGGTATCCCGGCGCAGCTCGTCGAGCAGGGCGACGATGCGCGCCTGTGCCGACACATCGAGCCCCGAGGTCACCTCGTCGGCAATCAGCGCCGCCGGCTCCAGCGCCAGCGCCCGCGCAATGCCGACACGTTGGCGCTGACCACCGGAGAGTTCATGCGGCCAACGCTGCGCCAGATGCGCGGCCAGGCCCACGCGCTCGAGCAGCTCACCGGCACGCCGCGCTTCGTCGGCCTTGCTCTTGCAGCGGCCCAGCGCGCGCAGCGGCTGCGTAATGCTGGCGCCAACCCTGCGGCGCGGGTTGAGCGAGGACATCGGATCCTGGAATACCAGTTGCATCCTGGCGCGATAGGCGAGCAGTTCCGCCGCGCCAAAGTCGCGCACCGAACGGCCTTCGAACAGCACGTCGCCCTGTTGAGGCGGCAAAAGCCAGGTGAGCACGCGCGCCAGCGTGGACTTGCCGCTGCCCGACTCGCCGATCACCCCGAGCGTCGCGCCGCGCGCCAGCGTAAACTGGATGTCGTCCAGGATGGTCTTCATCGGTGCGGTGCCGAACACCGGCTTGCGCGCCAGGTCGGGCAGCGCCAGGCGCAGCGAGCGGCCTTCCAGCAGGACTTCGTTCATGCCATTGCCGCCCGTTGGCGGTCGTAGTCGCGTGCTTCGGCCATGAGCTGGTCGATCAACGCGTCGGACACCGGCAGCAACTCGTGGCCAGGCTGGTCAAAGCGCGGCGTCGCAGCGAGCAGGGCGCGGGTGTACGCATGCCTTGGCGCGGCGTACACCTGCTCGACCGCGCCTTCCTCGAGGATGCGCCCGCCGTGAATCACCGACAGGCTGTGGCAGAGCTTGGCCACCACGCCCAGGTCGTGCGTGACCAGCAGCACGCCCTGGCCGTCACCCGCAAGGCGGTGAATCAACCGCAGCACCTGCTTTTGCACCGTCACATCGAGCGCAGTCGTCGGCTCGTCGCAGATGATGAGGCGCGGCTTGCAAGCCCAGGCCATGGTGATGACGACGCGCTGACGCATGCCACCCGAAAGCTCGTGCGGATACGCGCGCACCACCCGCGCCGGCTCGCGCAACTGAACCATCTCAAGCAGCTGGATGCACTCGCGTTCGGCCTCGGCGCCGCGCAGGCCGCGATGCAGACGCAGCACATCCATGATCTGCGCGCCGATGCGTCGCACCGGGTTGAGCGCTGTCAGCGGATCCTGCAGCACCATGCTGACGCTGCCGCCGCGCAGCGGCCGCCACTGTGCCTCGCCGTAGCGCGTCACGTCGTGCCCATCGAGCACGATGCGCCCCTGGGTGATGACGCCGCCCGTCGGCAGCAGCCCGGTCGCGGCCTTGGTCACCATGGATTTACCACCACCCGACTCGCCCACCAACGCATGCACGCGGCCCACAGGCACTGTCAGGTTCACGCCGCGCAGGATGGGCGTGGCATGGCCGGCCTTACGAATCTCCACATGCAGGTCTTCGATGCGCAGCACCGCATCGGTGGCTTGGTCCGTCATCGCTGTACCACCGGGTCGAGTTCGCGTCGCAGACCATCGCCCAAGGCGTTCAAGCCCAGCACGACCATCATCATGGCGGCCGTGGGCAGTACCATCAGCCATGGCGCCTCATGCACGTAAAGCCGCCCTTCGCCGATCATCCCACCCCAGGTCGATGCGCCCGAAGCCACCGACAGGCCCACGAAGCTGAGCATCGCCTCGACGACGATGGCCACGCCCATCTCCAGCGT
>JAFECV010000505.1 GCA_018241985.1 Pseudomonadota bacterium
CGCAGCTCGGCGAGCGCCGGCAGCAGCCGGTGCGTGATCGCGTCCACCGCCGCGACGTGCATCGCGGTCGGGAACACGTCGTTGCTCGACTGGCTGCGGTTCACCTCGTCGTTCGGGTGCACCAGGCGCTCCTCGCCGCGCCGGCCGCCGAGCAGCTCGCTCGCGCGGTTCGCCAGCACCTCGTTCACGTTCATGTTGGTCTGCGTGCCGGAGCCGGTCTGCCACACCACCAGCGGGAATTCGCCGGCGTGCCGGCCGGCGATCACCTCGTCGGCGGCCTCGACGATCGCCAGCGCCTTTTTCTCGTCGAGCAGCCCGAGCGCGCGGTTCACCACCGCCGACGAGCGCTTGATCTGCGCCAGCGCGCGGATGATCTCGCGCGGCTGGTGTTCGCCCGAGATGTCGAAGTTCTGGAACGAGCGCTGCGTCTGCGCGCCCCATAGCTGCTCGCTGGGTACCTCGATCGGGCCGAAGGTGTCGCGTTCGGTGCGGGTGGTCATATGGTTCTCCGTTCTGCCGTCTTCCTATTGTCAAGCTGTCAAAATACCGCGGGCGCGCCCGGGCCGCAAGCGACCGCGGCGAATGCACCGCCCTCTCCAACCCCTATTCCCGACCCGACCGGCACACACCATGACCATCCACATCAAGCAGAACGACCTGATCGAATCGATCGCCGGCGCGCTGCAGTTCATCAGCTACTACCACCCGAGCGACTACATCGCGCACCTCGCGCGCGCCTACGAGCGCGAGCAGAGCCCGGCCGCGAAAGACGCGATCGCGCAGATCCTGACGAATTCGCGGATGAGCGCGACCGGGCACCGCCCGATCTGCCAGGACACCGGCATCGTCAACGTGTTCCTGAAGATCGGGATGGACGTGCGGCTGGACGGCTTCACCGGCAGCCTGGACGACGCGGTGAACGAAGGCGTGCGCCGCGCCTACAACGACCCGGACAACACGCTGCGCGCTTCCATCGTCGCGGACCCGCTGTTCGCGCGCAAGAACACCCGCGACAACACGCCGGCGGTGATCCACACCGAGATCGTTCCCGGCAACACGCTGGACGTGACCGTCGCGGCCAAGGGCGGCGGCAGCGAGAACAAGACCAAGTTCGCGATGCTGAACCCGAGCGACTCGCTGATCGACTGGGTGCTGAAGACCGTGCCGACGATGGGCGCCGGCTGGTGCCCGCCGGGCATGCTCGGCATCGGCATCGGCGGCACCGCCGAGCGCGCGATGCTGCTCGCCAAGCAGAGCCTGATGGACGACATCGACATGTACGAGCTGCAGGCCAAGGCCGCGCGCCGCGAGAAGCTGACGCAGACCGAGGAGCTGCGGCTGGAGCTGTACGAGAAGGTGAACGCGCTCGGCATCGGCGCGCAGGGCCTGGGGGGCCTGACCACCGTGCTCGACATCAAGGTGAAGATGTACGCGACGCACGCAGCGAGCAAGCCGGTCGCGATGATCCCGAACTGCGCCGCGACGCGGCACGCGCATTTCGTGATGGACGGCAGCGGCCCGGTGTATCTGGATGCGCCGAGCCTGGACCTGTGGCCCAACGTGCACTGGGCGCCCGACACCAACAAGAGCCGCCGCGTCGACCTGAACAAGCTGACCCGCGAAGAAGTCGCGAGCTGGAAGCCCGGCGACACGCTGCTGTTGAACGGCAAGATGCTGACCGGCCGCGACGCCGCGCACAAGCGCATCGCCGACATGCTGGCCAAAGGCGAAAAGCTGCCGGTAGACTTCACCAATCGCGTGATCTACTACGTCGGCCCCGTCGATCCGGTGCGCGATGAGGTCGTCGGCCCCGCCGGCCCGACCACCGCGACCCGGATGGACAAGTTCACCGAGACGATGCTGAGCGAAACCGGCCTGATCGCGATGATCGGCAAGGCCGAGCGCGGCCCGGCCGCGATCGACGCGATCCGCAAGCACAGGAGTGCGTACCTGATGGCCGTCGGCGGCGCAGCGTACCTCGTCAGCAAGGCGATCAAGCAGGCCAAGGTCGTCGGCTTCGAAGACCTCGGCATGGAAGCGATCTACGAGTTCGACGTGGTCGACATGCCGGTCACCGTCGCGGTCGATGCCGGCGGCACCAGCGCGCACGTCACCGGGCCGGCGGAATGGCAGAAGCGGATTGCTGCGGGGGAGTTCAAGGGGATCGAGGTGACTGCCGCCTGACGGCCG
>JAFECV010000506.1 GCA_018241985.1 Pseudomonadota bacterium
AGCGAGCGCTGCGCGGCTTCGGACGAGAACAGGTAGGCGAGGTCGGTGTCCTGCAGCTTCCTGTCGTACTCGATGCTGTCCGGGAAGGTGTGCAGCAGCGTCGTCATCCACCACGAGAAACGCTGGGCCTTCCACACCCGCGCGAGGGCCTTGGCCGAATACTGCTCGAGTCCGCTGCTGTCGCGCTCGAGGTAATGCGCCACCATCGCGTGGTACAGATAGTAGATGTCGGAGGCGGCACTGTTCAGGCCGCGCGCGCCCGTCGGCGGGACGATGTGCGCGGCGTCGCCGGCGAGGAACAGGTTGCCCCAGCGCATCGGTTCGGCGACGAACGAGCGCAGCGGCGCGATCGACTTCTCGATCGACGGCCCGGTGATCATGCGCGCGGCGACCTCGGCCGGAAGGCGGCGCTTGAGCTCGCTCCAGAACGCGTCGTCGGACCAGTCCTCCACGCTGTCGGACAGCGGAACCTGGATGTAGTAGCGCGACAGCGACTGCGAGCGCAGCGAGCACAGCGCAAAGCCCCGTTCGTGCCGGGCGTAGATCAGCTCCGGCGAGACCGGTTTGGTGCGCGACAGCACCCCCAGCCAGCCGAACGGATAGACCTTCTCGTATTCGCGCAGGACGTTCTTCGGAATGGCCTTGCGGCTCACGCCGTGGAAGCCGTCGGCGCCGATCACGAAATCGCAGTCGATGCGGACGATGTCGTCGCCGCTGCGGTAGGTGACATGCGGACCGGCGCTGGCAACGTCGTGCAGTTGGACGTTTTCGACATTGTGGATGACCGCGCCCTTCATCCGCTCGCGGGCGTCGTACAGGTCCCGTGTCAGTTCGGTCTGGCCGTAGACGATGACCGAGCTGCCGCCGCTGTGCTTGTGCAGATCGACCCGGTCCAGCACGCCGTCGTGCGCGATGAGGATGCCCTCGTGGATCTCGCCCTCGCGGTCCATCCGTTCGCCGCATTGCGCTTCGCGCATCAGTTGGGCGAACCCGTGCTCGAGCACGCCGGCGCGGATGCGCGACAGCACGTACTCGCGGCTGTGCTTTTCCAATACGATGTTGTCGATGCCCTTGAGGTGCAGGAGTTGCGACAGCATCAGGCCCGAGGGCCCGCCGCCGATGATGCACACGCGTGTTTCCATTTCCGTGGTCTCCTCGATTTGCGCAGGGTGGATGCAGATTCCAGAGCCGTGAATCTATGCGCCGCCCGGTCGCTAAGGAATGGCTGGATTGCGCGATCGCTTGGACGAATCGAACATGCCGCATGCCTTGGACGCCATCCGCAGCTATAGCCTGTTCGGCGAGTCGAGCGAGCTGCCCGACGTGATGCACTGCGAAACGATTGCGGCACGATCGGCGCTGCACGACTGGGAACTGGCGCCGCATCGCCATACCCGGCTGCACCAGGTGCTGCTGCTCGGCGTCGGCGGCGGCGTCGCCCATCTGGAGGGCGAGAGCCATGCCTTGCATCCCGGGACGCTGCTGAACGTGCCGCCGGGGACCGTGCACGGCTTCCGGTTCGCGCCCGGCAGCGACGGCTTCGTCGCCACGTTCGCCGACGATCTGCTGGACGAAATCCTCGTCGGCGTCGGCGATGTGCGGCGCACGCTGGAGCGGCCGGGCCTGGCGGCAGCGGACGAGCCGATCGCGACGCTGCTGCGGCAGATCTGGAGCGAATTCACCGGCCGCGGCGGCGCCCGCGCCCTGGTGCTGCGCGGGCTGTGCGCCACGCTGCTCGGCCGGACCGCGCGCGCGCTGGCCGGCGCTGTGCCGATCGAAGACGCGCATCCGAAATCGCGGCTGTTCTCCCGCTTCGAGTCGCTGCTCGAGGCGCGCTACGCCGAGCACTGGCGGGTGGCGGACTATGCGCGGGCACTGGCCGTGTCGCCGACGCACCTGAGCCGGGTGACACGGGCGATGACGGGCGGTTCGGCCTTGCGCCTGATCGATGCGCGCGTGATGCGCGAGGCGCGGCGCCATCTCGCGTACACGTCGATGAGCGTGACGACGATCGCCTACACGCTGGGCTACTCCGACCCGGCGCTGTTCACGCGTGTGTTCACCCGGGCGCTGGGCGTGTCGCCGCGGGCGTTCCGTGCCCGTCTCGGCGCATCCGCTGCGCCTGGGGCTCGCCCGGCGGCGAAGGGATCGGCGGCAGGCGCGAAGCGCCGCGCCGACCGCGGGTC
>JAFECV010000507.1 GCA_018241985.1 Pseudomonadota bacterium
GGCTTAAGGCACCGCGGTTCTGCGATGCCGAGTAGGCGGACGGGGGCGGCGGTTCTTACAACGCCGCTTACAGCCCTCGCGTCAGAGCTTTTCCAGCGCCCGCGCCATGTCGGCCTTCAGGTCGTCGATGTGCTCGATGCCGACCGACATGCGCACGAAGTTCGGTGCGATGCCGGCGGTCACCATCTGCGCCTCGCTCATCGTGCCGGCCCACATCGCGGCGGTGTGCACGATCAGCGAATCGACGCCGCCGAGGCTGACCGCATGGGTCGCTATGTTGAGCGAAGCGACGAAGCGGCTGGTCGCGTCGAACCCGCCGCGCACCGCGAACGCGATCACCGCGCCGAAGCCGCGCATCTGGCGCCGCGCGAGCGCGTGCTGCGGGTGGCTTTCCAGGCCGGGGTAGTAGACCCGCTCGACCTGCGGCTGCTGCTCCAGCCACTGGGCCAGCGCCAGCGCGTTCGCGTTGATGCGCTCGATGCGCAGCGGCAGCGTGCGCAGGCCGCGCAGCAGCAGCCAGGCGTCCATCGGCGACAGCACCGCGCCGAGCGTGACGTGCATGCGCCAGATCTTCTCGGCGAGCTCGTCCGAGCAGCAGACCGCGCCGGCGGTCAGGTCGTGGTGTCCGCCCATGTACTTGGTCGCGCTGTGCAGCACGATGTCGATCCCGAGCGCATGCGGGCGCTGGTTCAGCGGCGACGCGAAGGTGTTGTCGGCCAGCGTCAGGATGCCGCGCGGCCGCGCCAGCGCCGCGACTGCCGCGAGATCCGTCAGCACCAGCGTCGGATTGACCGGGCTCTCGACCATGATCAGTTTGGTGTTCGGCCGCAGCGCCTGGCGAAACGCTTCGGTGTCGGACTGCTCGACGATCGAGACCTCGATGCCGAAGCGTACCAGCACCTCCTCGAACAGCTTGGTCGTGCTCATGTAATGCCGCCCCTGGGCGATCACGTGGTCGCCGGCTGCGACCAGCGCCAGCACCGTGGTGCTGATCGCCGCCATGCCGGATGCGGTCAGCAGCGCGGTCTCGGTGCCTTCCAGCTGCGCCAGCAGCGCCGCTGCGTGCTCGTGCGTCGGGTTGCCGTAGCGGGTGTAGAAGCCGCTGTGGCGCGGGGTGTTGGCCATCTCCGCGAACGCTTTCGCGTCGCTCGCCTTGAAGGTCGCCGAATAGTGGATCGGCGGCACCAGCGCGGCGTCCGGCGACAGGCCGGCGTCGCCGTGCAGCACGCGGGTTTCGTCGTGCCAGTCGGCCATGTTCTGGGGGAAATCGGAGGCGGTGCGGGGGTTCATGCGTTTTGTTGCCAAGTGACGCGGACTTGAGGCGCGGTCCGGTGCCGCCACTCTACCGGCTTTGCAGCGGCCTTGCCCCAGCCGGCACAGTACCGGCGCGGTGCCGGCGCGGTAACAGCGCGGTACCATGGCAGCACACCAGGCCACAACAGATTGCGCGATGGAGGAAGCCCGCCCCAGTCTCACGCAGCAGGACACCCCCGACGGGCCCTGCGCGGTGCTGGCCGGGCGCTGGACCGCGGCGCAGCTGAGCGGCGCGGGCGCGTGGCGCCAGGTGTCGCATCTGCTCCAGGGGCTGCCGGCGCAGGCCGACCCCGCGCAGGCGATCGGCTGGGACCTGCAGCCGCTGCAGCAGTTCGACCATGTGGCCGCGCAGCTGCTGTGGAACCACTGGGGCCGGCGCTGGCCGGTGCGGCTCGCGGCCAGCGCGGACCAGCGCGCGGTGCTCGAGCGCGTGGCGCGGTTCAGCGCCGAGCCGCCGCCACCGCGCGCGCGCCGTGCCACGCTGTGGGACGAGTACCTGCGCCTGGGCGCGGCGGTGCTGGAGGCGCTCGCGCGTGTGCGCGACATGGTGCAGATGATCGGCCAGCTGCTGCTCGACACGATCCGGCTCGTGCGCGCGCCACGGCGCGGCCCATGGCGCGACCTGTCGGGCCATCTGTACGCGATGGGCGCGACCGCGCTGCCGATCACCGCGCTGGTCGGCTTCCTGATCGGCGTCGTGCTGGCGTACCTGAGCGCGCAGGTGCTGCGCCGCTTCGGCGCCGACACCTTCATCGTCGACATGCTCGGCATTTCGGTGATCCGCGAACTCGGCCCGGTGCTGGCCGCGGTGCTGATCGCCGGGCGCTCCGGTTCGGCGATCACCGCGCAGATCGGCGTGATGCG
>JAFECV010000508.1 GCA_018241985.1 Pseudomonadota bacterium
AACCTCGCTTACTTCGGGATTGAGTTTACCGTTGCCCTTCGCATTGGCTCCGTTTCCCTGTTTGCCGACAGTGTCGACTTCTTGGAGGACGCGTCGGTCAATCTGCTGATCTGGGCAGCCCTCGCGTGGTCGCTCAAAGCGCGCGCCCGTGTCGGCATGGGGCTTGCCGGCATCCTGCTCATCCCTGCGCTAGCCACGCTCTGGACGGCATGGAGCAAATTCCAGGCACCGTTTCCACCGGCACCTATACCCTTGTCGATCACGGCACTGGGCGCGCTCGTTATCAATCTCTCTTGCGCGCTGATGCTTGTGCGCTATCGAGCCCATCGGGGAAGCCTGACACGCGCCGCCTTCCTGTCCGCCCGCAACGATGCTTTGGCGAATATCGCCATCATCGCCGCGGCTCTCGTAACGGTCATTCATCCTTCGGCGTGGCCCGATCTTGTCGTGGGCCTGGGGATCATGGCTTTGAATGCTAACGCAGCGCGTGAAGTATGGCACGCGGCCAGAGACGAACACCGCGTCGCTACGGCAGCAGAATACTGACAAGGGCACGACATCACGAAATGATGCCGGCCGGACTGCGGACAACCTTCATCGGATTCCCAGCAGATCATGAGAATACTCGTTGCCGAAGATGAGGCCAAAGCCCGACGCTACCTGGCTCAGGGCTTGGGCGAACAAGGCTACTCGGTAGAACTTGCCGAGGACGGCAACGTGGCGCTGACGATGCTGCGCGAGCACGCTTTCGACGCGGCGGTGCTGGACGTGATGCTGCCGGGTCGCGACGGTTTCAGCATCGTGCGAACCATGCGCAGCGAGGCAATTCGGACTCCGGTGCTGTTTCTCACCGCGCGCGATCACGTGGAGGACCGCGTGCGCGGCTTCGAGATCGGCGCCAACGACTACCTGGTGAAACCCTTCGCCTTCGCCGAGCTGCTGGCGCGGCTACGCAACCTGCTGCGCCAAGGCGAGCCCGCGGGCGAAGCGGCCATGTTGCGCGTAGGGTCGCTGGTGATCGATTCGCTGCGCCACCAAGTCACCCGCGACAACCAGCCACTTCAGCTCACGCCGAAGGAATATGCCCTGCTGTTGCTGTTGGCGCGCCACCACGGGCGCGTGCTGTCGCGCACGTTGATCGCCGAGAGCGTGTGGGGCATCTACTTCGACACGCAGACCAACGTGGTCGACGTAGTGATCCGACGCTTGCGCAGCAAACTCGACGCGCCGTTTGCTGCGCCGATGCTGCACACCGTGCGCGGCGCCGGCTACTTGTTGGACAGCCATGAGGATTGAGCTGCCGTGGCGGCGGCGCTCGATCGGCGCGCGGCTGAGCCTGCTCTACACTCTCGCGGCGCTGACGGCGGTCGCCCTGTTCGCCGGCATCACCGACTGGCGCCTGTCGACCAATTTCAGCGCCGAACACCTGCGTTTCATGCAGGCCAAGGTTGCGGAGTTGCAGGCGGATCTGAATGACGCCGAGGGTAAACCGCAGGCGTTGCTGGGCGAGATCCTGAAGGAAACCGAAGGCTCGCGATTGCGCCAGTATGAGGCGCGCGTGCTCACCGGTGGGCATGTGCTGGGCGAGACGCCGGGCATGCGGCGCGAGCTGCTGGGCGCGGTGTTCCCTCCCGCCGTCGATGGTCTGCCGGCGGGGCCGCTGCGGCCGCATCAGGCTGGCCAGCGCATCTACATGCTGGCGACGGTGCGTCTTGCCAGCATCAACGACGACACGCCTCCGGTGCTGCAGCTGGCACTGGACGTGACCCGCGACGCGGCGCTGCAGAACAGCCTGCGCCGCGCGCTGGCGCTGGCTTTTCTGCTGCTGGTGCCGCTGCTCGCGTTTGCTGGGCGCTGGGTGTCAGCGCAGGGGCTGGCACCGCTCACGCGCATCGCTGGTGCGGCGCGCTCGATCACACCGGCCGACCTCTCGGCCCGATTGCCGCTGACACCGCCGTGGCCGGACGAGTTGCACGACCTGGTGCAGGTATTCAACGAGATGCTGGGGCGGATCGAGGAGGCGTTTGCGCGGCTGTCGCGCTTTTCGGTCGATCTGGCGCACGAGTTGCGCACGCCGCTGGCCAATCTCAGTGGCGAACTGGAAGTGTGCCTGATGCGCCCACGCGATGCCGCGAGTTATCGCGCGGCGCTGGAGTCCGGCCTG
>JAFECV010000509.1 GCA_018241985.1 Pseudomonadota bacterium
AGGACTTTGGCTACATCGTCGATTACAAGGACTTGTTCAAGAAGGTGGAGAACGCCATCGCGGTGTACACCTCGGAAATCGACCACAGCGCGGGCGGTGCCGACCCGGAAGTGATGCTGCAAGACCGGCTGACGCTGGGCCGGGAGCGGCTGGACAACGCGCTGGAAGCCATGTTCTTGCTGTGCGAGCCGGTGCCGCCACCCAAGGGGGAGTTGGAGCACATCCACTACTTCTGCGGCAACACAGAAATTGCCGACGACCTCAAAACCCGCGAGCCGCAGCGCGTGGCGTTTTACAAGGGCGTGGTGGCGCTGCTGCGCGCCTATGCCAACGTGGCCGACGAAATGGCCCCTGCCGGGTACAGCGAAGCCGACGCCAAAGCCATCAAGACCAAGCTGGACCAGTACCTTGCCATCCGCGAGATCATCCGCAAGGCCAGCGGCGAAACGCTGGACCTGAAGCCCTTCGAGGCGGACATGCGGCACCTGATCGACACATACATCGAAGCCAGTGAGCCGCGCAAGATTTCTCCGTTTGACGGCATTGGCCTGCTGGACCTGATCGTGAAGACCGGCATTGCCGATGCCATTGCCAACAAGCTGGCCGACATGCAGGGCAACCAGCAGGCGATTGCCGAGACCATTGAGAACAACGTTCGCAGCAAGATCATCAAAGAGAGCCTGACCGACCCGGCCTACTTTGAAAAAATGTCGGCCCTGCTGGACGAAATCATCAAGCTGCGCAAAGACCGGGCCATTGAGTACGAAGAGTATCTGCAACGCATCGCCGACATTGCCACCAAGGTGCAGGCAGGCAAGGCAGAAGACACGCCAACCAAGCTGGACTCGCCTGGTAAGCGTGCCGTGTTCAACAACGTGAAGAACTCACCGGTTCTGCAGGCCAACCACGTAGCTGAACCAGATGCCCCTTATGGCCTTGCCGACAGTGAGGAAGATCCAGCTGTAGAGCTTGCCCTGAAGATCGACAAGGCGGTGAAGCTGGCCCGACCTGATGGTTGGCGCGGCGTGCAGGCCAAGGAGCTGGTGATCAAACGAGCGCTGTATGACGTGCTCAAAGACGTGGATGAAGTGGAGCGCCTGTTCCTGATCATCTACGCACAGCCGGAATACTGATGCTTGAGACCATCGACTTGGGCGGCATCCCTGCCGATGTGGTCAGAAAGCGCATCAAGCATGTGCACTTGAGCGTGTACCCACCTGCTGGCCGGGTGCGGATTTCTGCGCCAGAACACATGGCGCTGGACACCATTCGCGTGTTTGCCATTTCCAAACTGCCATGGATCAAAGGGCAGCAGCGCAAAGTGCAGGCGCAGGAGCGTGAATCGCCCCGCGACTACATCGACCGCGAGAGCCACTACCTGTGGGGCAAGCGCTATCTGCTGACGTTGGTGGAGCGAGATGCTGCACCCAGCATCGACCGTCAGCACAACCGCATCGTGCTTTCAGTGCGCCCCGGCACCACCACATCGCGGCGCGAAGAACTGCTGGACGCCTGGTACCGGGAACAAGTCAAAACGGCCGTGCCGCCGCTGCTGAAAAAGTGGGAGGCCTTGATGAACGTGAAGGCATCCAAAGTCTTCGTGCAGCGCATGAAAACCAAGTGGGGCAGTTGCAACCCCACCAGCCGCGCCATCCGCCTGAACACTGACCTGGCCAAAAAGCCGCCGGAGTGCCTGGAGTACATCGTGGTGCATGAACTCGCGCACTTGATCGAGCCCAGCCACAACGCCCGGTTTGTGTCGGTGATGAATCTGTTCATGCCCAAGTGGCAGCACTATCGGGATGAGTTGAATAACCTGCCAGTCCGACACGAGGACTGGGAATATTGAGCTAGTCTGCCCCCTATGACTCACTAAATCGAGACCGAAGACATGAAGAACTATTTTCGAGTGATGCTTGGTGCCAAAAGCGCTTATGCAGCGCTGTGCCGTGAACAGGGATTCATTGGCGCGGATTACCAGATAGCTCAGGACCTGAGTGCCGACTTGTTCGACAACTGGCGAGACTTTAACCAGAAGTACCGTCCGATTTTCTTGGATGCCCATCCTGAAAAATCGATGATTGGGGCGGGCCTTGCTTGCGGCGCACTATGGACGGTCGCTAAGGGCATTCAAAAAGGAGACATGGTGC
>JAFECV010000050.1 GCA_018241985.1 Pseudomonadota bacterium
CCCGCGCCTGGCCATCGCCTGCGCGGTTGCCGGGCTCAGCAGGTCGGACTCGGCGCCGCGCAGCAGCAGCGTCTCGGCCCGGATCCCATCGTAGAGCTTCCACATCGCGGCTTCGCCCTGCGCCGCCGCGTCCTCGGTCAGCGTCCGGAACGGCAGCGCGATCGCCGGGTCGTAGTGCAGCGTCAGCGCGCCCGAAGCGTCGCCTTCGATGGCCCGCACCATCGGCGTCGACAGCGCGAGCCACTCTGCCTGCGTGTGCGGCCCGAAGCTGCGCGAGGTCGCCCACAGCGCATCGGCCGCCTGCTGCAGCGACTCGAAGCGCCCGGTAACCCCGAGGTACTGGCCGATGCGCTGCAGCGCCTGCCACTGGATCGCCGGGCCGACGTCGTTCAGCACCAGCCGGCGTACCGGCACCGGCAGCGGCAGATCGGGCTGCCCCGCGACGATCATGCCGATCAGCCCGCCCATGCTGGTGCCGACCCAGTCCAGCATCTCGGGCTTGAGCTGCGCGAGCAGCGCCAGCATGTCGGCCGCGTACAGCGGCAGCTGGTAGCCCTCCGGGTTCTTCAGCCAGTCGCTCCTGCCGCGCCCGACCACGTCGGGGCAGACCACGCGCACGCGGCTGCACAGCGCGCGCGCGAGCGTATCGAAGTCGCGGCCCTGGCGCGACAGGCCGTGCACGCACACCACCACATGCCGGTTCGCCGGCTCGCCCCATTCCCAGTAGGCCATGCGGTGGCCGCCGTCGGCATCGGGGCAGGAAACGTATTGCAGGGTCGGTTCGGTCATGGTGTCGATCAACAAGGCTGGGGCCGGATAATGGTGGTTTCGCAGCCGGGCTCGCGCGTTCTTCGTGCGCCACGCTGCACCATTTCCATCGTAATTGATCCACGAAGACTGCACGCTGCAGCACCGCAATCCCGCGCCGGCAGCCGGTCCGACCTGCCGCGGCGCCCGCAATGACTGAATCGATGAGCAGCATCCAGGCCCCGGCCGCGGCAAGCGACCCGGCGCTGCGCGCCTCCTGGGCCGCTCGCCAGTTGCTGCTGTTCGGCGTGCTCTACCTCACCGCGTGGACGCTGGGCGCGGCGTTCATCTCGCGCGCGATGCACCTCGACAGCATCGAGCAGGTGGTGTGGGCGCAGAGCTGGCAGTGGGGCTACTACAAGCACCCGCCGCTGCCGAGCGCGCTGATGCATGCGCTGAACCTGGCGTTCGGCGGGCCGTCGCAGGCGCTGACCGCGTTCGCCGCGCAGGGCTGCAGCGTGATCGCGATGGCGTACGTCTGGCTGCTCGCGCGCTGCGTGATGCCGCCGCGCATCGCGATCGTCGCGGTGGTGCTCGACTCGCTGCTGTCGTACCACACGATCAACGCGCTGACGCTGAACCACAACACGGTGTCGCTGCCGTTCACCGCGGCGGCGCTGTACCACTTCTACCGCGCGGTCCGCAGCGGCAAGCGGCGCCACTGGATCGGGCTCGGCGTGGCCGCGGGCCTGGCGATGCTGACCAAGTACAGCGCGGCGCTGGCGCTGGCCGGCCTGCTGGTCGTCGTCGTGGCCGAGCGGCTGTGGGCCGACCGGCGCGTGCTGCGCGGGCTGCTTCTCAGCCTGCTGGTGTTCGCGCTGGTGCTGTCGCCGCACGTGCACTGGCTGTTCGTGAACGACTTTCCGACGTTCCACTACGCGGAGCATCAGCTCGGCTCGTCGGTGGGCCGCTTCCACGTGCTGCTCGGCTTCCTGATCAACCAGGCGAGCCGCGTCAGCGTGATGCTGCTGATGGCGTGGGTGCTCGCGCACTGGAGCGATCCGGCTTACATCGGCACGGCGCCGCCGGCGAACGCGCGCGAGCGCTTCGACCGGCGCTATCTGGCGATCACGCTGTGCGTGCCGCTGGTGCTGGCGATCGCGCCGGCGCTGCTGCGCGGCGACGCGCTCGACAGCAACTGGGTCAGCGCGTATTTCCTGCCGGTCGGGCCACTGATCGCGCATGGCTTCTTCCGCGGCAATCACGATCCGACGCTGATCCCGCGAACCTGGAAGCTCACCGCGCTGGCCCAGATCGGCATCTTCGTGATCTTCTTCGCCGGCGCCGCGGTGGTGCCCGAGATCGTCGGGCGCAACGCGCGCTTCAACTTCCCGAGCCGCGAACTCGCGGCCACCGCGCAGGCGCTATGGCGCGCACATGCGCGCGGCCCGCTGCGCCTGGTCGTTTCCGACACCTGGACCGGCGGCAACATCGCGCTGCATCTGCGGCCCGAGCCGATGGTGTTCATCGACCACGATCCCCACAAGTCGCCCTGGCTCAGCGACCGTGACGTGCACGACTGCGGCGCGCTGGTGCTGGTGCCGCAGGGCAAGAGCGCGGACCCGGCCTATGCCCCGCTCTACCGCGAGGCGATGGCGCAGGGCCAGACGCAACTCGACTGGGGTTTCGGCAAGCGCGGCATCGTCGTGCACTACGTCTGGGCCGTGATCGAGCCGGCCGACGACGGCCGGTTGTGCCGCTTCAAGTCCGAGCTGCCCTGACAGTGTTCACTTCAACTGGACGGTGCCGGCGACGGTCACCAGCACCGTGCTCTTGCCCGCTTCCACCGGCACCGGCGCTTCCGACAGCGCGGCGCGCGCTTCCATCGCCATCATCCGCGGGCGCAGCGGCGGCGGGCCCTGGTCGTTCGCGTTGACCGACACCTCGCGCAGCGTGTAGCCGGCAAAGCCGAATTCCTTCGCGATCTCCGACGCGCGGGTCTTGAAGCTGTTGACCGCCGCGGCCTGGGCCTCGCCCTCGACCTTCGCGCGCTGCTCGCGGCTCAGGCTGAAAGCGACGTTGTTCACGTTCATCGTCGAGAGACTGCCGGCGGTGCCGCTAACGAGCGCGAAGTCGCGCCCTTCGAGCACCAGCTCGGCCGACCCCTGCCAGCCGCTGATCTTGCCGTTGCTCGCGTAGCGCGGCCCCAGGCTGAAGTTGCCGGTGCGCGCCTCCAGCCGGCCCGGCGCCGCGGCACGTCGCGCCTGCGCCAACGCAGCATCGAGCGCGGCTTTCAGCTTGTTCTGCACGGTGCCGGCGTCGGGCCCTTCCTGCGTGGTGCCCAGCGTGATCGCAAGCCAGTCCTGCTGCACGTCGACCGCGCCCTGCGCCGACAGGCGCACCACGTTCTGCGGCGGCTGGACCTGCGGATTTTGAGCAAAAACGCTGCAAGCGAAGGCCAGGCCCGCACATGCAGCTATCAATTTGTGAGTATTCCTGAACTGCGGCATCGTCGCTTCCGATTTTCAAAGATTTACAGC
This sequence comes from Pseudomonadota bacterium, assembly GCA_018241985.1. Taxonomy (GTDB): domain Bacteria; phylum Pseudomonadota; class Gammaproteobacteria; order Burkholderiales; family Burkholderiaceae_C; genus Rhodoferax_A. Next base: position 3,288 of record JAFECV010000050.1, read on the forward strand.
CGGTGCAGCGCGTCCGCCACACGGCCGTCTTCAGGGGCGGTCGATCCGGCCTGAGGTGCGGGGATAGTACTGGCGCAGCTGCTCGCGCAATTCTGCACGTTCCTCGGGCGTGAGGCGGCGTTCCATCGATGCCTTTTCCTGCGCGCCCTGCTGCGCCTGCAAGGCCGCGCGCAGATCGTTGCGCCGCTGCTCGGCCGGATCGGGCGCGGGCATGGTTGGCGGCGCGAACGAGCCGATCCCGGCATTGCCGCCGTCGTAGCCGGGGGCTACGCCGGAGCCGGCCTGGCCGTTGCCGAGTTGCACCTGCGCCAGCGCGCCGGTCAGCATCAGCGCCTGTGCAGCAAAAACGAGCATCCGCTTCATCTTCCTGTTCGCCGCGCGCCCCTTCCATGGTTCCTCCCATGGCTCTCGCGCGGCCCTCCTGCACGAATGATCCCATCGCGCATCGCGCCGCCCTGCACGGCGGCGCAAAATATGTAACACTGTGTCAGGGTTTGCGGGCATTCTCGGAATTGCCCCGCTAAGCGGCCCAAAATCGGCGCTGTTACAAACCAACCGCTTTCAATCCGCAATGGCATCCCCAGCAACCGGCCGTATCGACAAGATCGTGGTGGTGGACGACGACGCCCGCATCCGCGACCTGCTGCGCCGCTATCTCACCCAGGAAGGCTTCGAAGTCATCGTTGCCGAGGACGGCAAGGCGCTGAACCGCATCCTGCTGCGCGACACGGTGGACCTGATCGTGCTCGACCTGATGATGCCGGGCGAGGACGGGCTGTCGATCTGCCGCCGGCTGCGCGCGGCGAACGACCGCACGCCGATCATCATGCTGACGGCCAAGGGCGAGGACGTGGACCGCATCGTCGGCCTCGAGGTCGGCGCCGACGACTACCTCGGCAAGCCGTTCAATCCGCGCGAGCTGCTGGCGCGGATTTCGGCGGTGCTGCGCCGGCGCCCGCCGGTCGAGGCCCCCGGCGCGCCGTCGGCCGAGAACGAGACCGTGGTGTTCGGCCCGTTCGTCTTCGACCTGGCCGCGCGCACGCTGCGCCGCAACGGCGAGGACCTGCCGCTGACCACCGGCGAGTTCGCGATGCTCAAGGCCCTGGTGCGGCATCCGCGCCAGCCGCTGTCGCGCGAGAAGCTGGCGCAGCTGGCGCGCGGGCGCGAATTCGAGCCGTTCGACCGCAGCCTGGACGTGCAGGTCTCGCGCCTGCGCAAGCTGGTCGAGGCCGACGCTTCGTCGCCGCGCTACATCCAGACCGTCTGGGGCGTGGGCTACGTGTTCGTGCCCGACGGCGCGGGTTGACGGGGCGCCGCCCGCGAGCGAATCCCAACCCCGGTGACGCGGATGGCGGACACACAGCCTCCGAGCGACTTCAGCCGGCCCGCGCCGCTGGACACGCAACCGGCGCCGCTCGTCCTGCCCGAGGGCAAGCCCGGCCTGAGCCTGTTCTGGCGCACCTTCTTCATGCTCGCGCTGCTGCTGATCGGCAGCACGATCGCCTGGTTCCAGACCTTCCGCTCGCTCGAATACGAGCCGCGCGCGATCCAGACCGCGCAGCAGATCGCGTCGCTGGTGAACCTGAGCCGCGCGGCGCTGGTCTACTCCGACGCGATCGCCCGCGTGTCGCTGATCAAGACGCTGGCCGAGGAGGAAGGCGTGCGCATCGTGCCGCGCGAGCCGAAAGACAAATACGAGCCGTTCGGCAACAGCGCGCTGGATCGGCGCATCACCGAGGAGCTGGCGCTGCGGCTCGGGCCGCGCACCACGGTCGCGAGCAGCGTGAACGGCGAGCCCGGGCTGTGGGTCGGCTTCACGATCGACGGCGACGCCTACTGGCTGCTGATGGACCGCGCGCGGCTGACCCCGGTCGGCAGCAGGACCTGGCTGGTCTGGCTGTTCACCGCCGGGATTCTCTCGCTCGCCGGCGCCGCGGTGATCGCGCGGCTGATCAACCACCCGCTCAAGCAGTTGTCGTTCGCAACCAGCCGCGTGCGCGACGGCGATTTCGACGCGAGCCGGCTCGACGAGCGGGTCGTGACCAGCGAGATCCGCGAGGTCAACATCGGCTTCAACCGCATGGCCGAGCAGCTCGCCAAGATCGAGCAGGACCGCGCGGTGATGCTCGCCGGCATCTCGCACGACCTGCGCACGCCGCTGGCGCGGCTGCGGCTGGAGACCGAGCTGTCGGTGGTCGACGCGGACGCGCGCGAGCACATGGCGGCCGACATCACCCAGCTCGACGCGATCATCGACAAGTTCCTCGACTACGCGCGGCCCGACCACGTGGACCTGAAGCCGGTGCGGCTGCTCGACGTGGTCGACGCCTGCACCTACCCGGTGAAGGACCAGGACGACGTGCGCATCAGCGTCGACATCGCGCCGACCGTGCGCGTGATGGCCGACGAGGTCGAACTCTCCCGCGTGATCTCGAACCTGATCGAGAACGCGCGCCGCTACGGCAAGCTCCCCGACACGAACGTCGCGGTGATCAACATCGCCGCGCGCGTGCGCGAGCCCTGGGTGCTGATCAAGGTGCGCGACCACGGCCAGGGCGTGGCGCCGGACGTGCTGGTGAGCCTGACCAAGCCGTTCTTCCGCGGCGACGAAGCGCGCACCGCCGCGACCGGCGCCGGCCTGGGCCTGTCCATCGTCGACAAGACGGTGCAGCGCATGGGCGGCACCTTCGTGCTCGCCAACAGCGCGACCGGCGGGCTGGCCGCGCACATTCAGCTGCACAGCGCGCCGCCCTTGCCACCGCATCCGAGGCGCTCGATCAAGCCGCTCGCCGCGCTGCACGAGCGGCTGTCACATTAGCAGCACCACCGCGCGCGCTTCGATGCTGCGACCCTCGCCGACCGGCCCGAGCCGCTCGGCGGTCTTGGCCTTCACGCTGACCTGGTCCACCGACACGGCGAGCGCGGCCGCGATGCGCTCCCGCATCGCGGCGATGTGCGGCGCGAGCCGCGGCACCTGCGCGATCACGGTCGCGTCGACGTTCGCTATCTCATGGCCGCGCGCGCGCACCTGCCGCGCGGCCTCCGCCAGCAGCGCCACGGAATCGGTGCCCGACCAGCGCGGGTCGGTGTCGGGGAAATGCGTGCCGATGTCGCCGAGCGCGGCGGCGCCGAACAGCGCGTCGGTGATCGCGTGCAGCAGCACGTCGGCGTCGGAATGACCGAGCAGCCCGTGCGTGTGCGCGATCTCGACCCCGCCGATCACGAGCCGGCGCCCCGGCACCAGCGCATGCGTGTCCCAGCCCTCGCCGATGCGCAGCTTCATGCCCGGCTCCTCAGCACCGCCTCGGCCAGCGCGAAGTCCTCGGCATGGGTTACCTTGAAATTGAGCGCGCTCGAACGCACCAGCAGCGGCCTGGCCCCAAGCGCCTCCACCGCGCTCGCCTCGTCGGTGACGGCGGGGCCGGCACGGCGCAGCGCCTCGGCGAGCAGCCCGATGCGGAACATCTGCGGCGTCTGCGCCAGCCACTTGTCGCCGCGCTCGAGCGGCGCGACCGCGCGATCGCCGTCGCCGCATTGCAGCGTGTCGGCCAGCGGCTGCGCGAGCAGGCCGCCGACCGCGTCGTGCGCGCAGGCGTCGATCAGCGCGTCGATCTGCGCCGGTGTCACCAGGCACCGGGCGGCGTCGTGCACAAGAACCCAGTCGTCGGCTCCAGCGCCCCGCTCTTGCAGCGCATTTAATCCATTCAATACGCTCGAAGCCCGCGTCGTTCCCCCACAGTTTGCTACCAAAAATGAAGCATCCCGGGGCTCGAAGAACCGATCGCCCGGCGCCACGACGACGAGCACCGCGGCCAGCCGCGGCACCGCCGCGAACGCCGCCAGCGTGTGACAGACCAGCGGCCGTCCGGCCACCGGCCGGTACTGCTTGGGAGCCGCCGCGCCGCCCGCGGGCATCGCGCGCGAGCCGCTGCCGGCACAGGGGATCAGGGCAAAGAAACGGGCACTCATGAAGGGATCGACAACGGTACTCGATCGGCGGACCCGGCACGGCGCCCGGCATCGACCAAGAGACGCGCCCGCAGGCCGCGACGATGAAGGTCTTCCCTGCATTCTAAAATCGCATCTCGCACCCCTGTCCTGTCGCGACAGGGGTTTTCGCGTTTTCATCACCGATGGATCTTCCCCGCCTTACCCCCGGCAAACGGCTCGCGCTGCCGCGCCCGCCCGGCTCCGCCGACGCGCTGCTGCTCGCGACCCTTGCCGAGCGCGAGGCCGCGGCCGGCCGCGTCACCGCGATCGTGACCGCCGACGCGACCGATGCGCGCCGCCTGCAGGACGAGCTCGCGTTCTTCGCGCCCCTGCTTCGCTCCGCGCTGTTTCCCGACTGGGAGACGCTGCCGTACGACCCGTTCTCGCCGCACCACGACCTGATCAGCGAGCGGCTGGCCACGCTGTGGCGCATCGGCCGGCGCGATGCGAAAGACCGCGTCGACGTGGTACTGGTTCCCGCGACCACCGCGCTGTATCGGCTCGCGCCGCCGAGCTTCCTGGCCGGCTACACCTTCGAGTTCGCCACCGGGCAGAAGCTCGACGAGGCGCGGTTGAAGGCACAGCTCGTGCTCGCCGGCTACAACCACGTGACGCAGGTCGCCGCGCCCGGCGAGTACGCGGTGCGCGGCGGGCTGATCGACCTGTTCCCCATGGGCTCGCCGGTGCCGTACCGGGTCGACCTGTTCGACGACGAGATCGACTCGATCCGCACCTTCGACCCCGACACCCAGCGCAGCCTGTACCCGGTGACCGAGGTGCGGCTGCTGCCCGGGCGCGAGTTCCCGATGGACGAGGACGCGCGCGCCGGATTCCGCCGGCGCTGGCGCGAACTGCTCGACGGCGACCCGACGAAGAGCCGGATCTACAAGGACATCGGCAACGGCGTCGCGCCGGCCGGCGTCGAGTACTACCTGCCGCTGTTCTTCGACCAGACCGCGACGGTGTTCGACTACCTCGGCACCGATGCCGCGCTGGTGCTGCACGGCGACCTCGGCGCGGCGTTCGCCGACTTCTGGCAGGACACGCGCGAGCGCCATCGGCTCGCGCAGAGCGACCCGGACCGCCCGGCGCTTCCGCCGCAGGCGCTGTTTCTGAGCGACGAGCAGTTCTATACGCTCGCGAACGGCCATGCGCAGCTCGCGCTGCGCACGAACCCTCACCCCAACCCTCGCCCGCACGCGGGAGAGGGAGCGGGCAGCGCGCCCAAATCACCGCCCGATTCGCCCGCTCTCCCTCCGGCAGAGGGCCGGGGGGAAGACTCCGCCTACGCGGAGTTCGGCGCCCTGCCCCCGCTGGCCGCGCAGCGCGGCGCCGACGAACCGCTGGCCCGGCTCAAGTCTTACTTAAGCGCGACGGCTCAGCGCGTGCTGCTGCTGGCGGAAAGCGCCGGCCGGCGCGAGAGCCTGCTCGACTTTTTGCGCGCCAGCGCGCTGCAGCCCCCGGCGTTCGATTCGCTTGCCGAGTTTCAGGCCAGCGCCGAGCCGGTCGGCATCGCCACCGCTGCGCTCTCGACCGGATTCTCTTGGCACGAAGGCGGCATCGACTTCGTCACCGAAACCGAGCTGTTCGCCGCCGGCCCCGGCGCACGGCGCCAGCGCCGGCAGGAGCGCGAGAGCGACATCGAGTCGCTGATCGCGGACCTGAGCGAACTCAATGCCGGCGACCCTGTCGTGCACGCCGCGCACGGCATCGGCCGCTACCGCGGGCTGGTGAACCTGGCGCTCGGGCCGGCCGGCCCCGACGGCGCGCAGCAGAGCCAGGAGTTCCTGCACCTGGAATACGCGGACCACGCGGTGCTGTACGTGCCGGTGAGCCAGCTGCACCTGATCGCCCGCTACACCGGCGTCGGCGCGGCCGAGGCGCCGCTGCACAAGCTCGGCTCGGGCCAGTGGGAGCGCGCGCGGCGCCGCGCCGCCGAACAGGTGCGCGACGCGGCGGCCGAACTGCTGAACATCTATGCGCGCCGCGCCGCGCGCGAAGGCCATGCGTTCCGCTTCCCGGCGCAGGACTACGAGGCGTTCGCGAACGACTTCGGCTTCGAGGAGACCGCGGACCAGCGCGCGGCGATCCACGCGGTGATCCAGGACATGGTCAGCCCGCGGCCGATGGACCGGCTGGTCTGCGGCGACGTCGGCTTCGGCAAGACCGAGGTCGCGCTGCGCGCCGCGTTCGTCGCGGTCAGCGGCGGCCGCCAGGTCGCGCTGCTCGCGCCGACCACGCTGCTGGCCGAGCAGCATTACCAGACGCTGGTCGACCGGTTCTCGCGCTGGCCGGTCAGGGTCGCCGAGCTGAGCCGGTTCCGGTCCGCGAAGGAGGTGAAGGCGACGCTCGCCGGCCTGGCCGACGGCAGC
>JAFECV010000510.1 GCA_018241985.1 Pseudomonadota bacterium
CTGCGTGCGCTCTACGCGCAGGCCGGCGTCGAGGCCGAGCTCACGCCGTTCATCGACGACACCGCGCAGGCCTTTGCCGACGCCGATTTGATCGTGTGCCGCGCCGGCGCAAGCACCGTGACCGAGATTGCCGCGGTCGGCGCCGCCGCGGTGTTCGTGCCGTTCCCGTCGGCGGTGGACGACCACCAGACCCGCAACGCCGAATTCCTGGTCGCGCCGGGCGCCGGCTGGCTGCTGCCGCAAACCGAACTCACGCCCGAGCGCCTGGCCGCGATGCTGCAGCAGATGCAGCGCCCCGAGCTGCTGCGCCGCGCGATCGAAGCGCGGAAGCTCGCGAAGACCCACGCCACCGACGACCTGGTCGCTGCCTGCGAGGAGTTGGTGCCATGAAGCACGCCATCCGTCACATCCATTTCGTCGGCATCGGCGGCGCGGGCATGAGCGGCATCGCCGAGGTGCTGCTGAACCTCGGCTACACGATCTCCGGCTCGGACCTCGCGCAAAGCCCGGTGCTGACGCGGCTCGCCGGCCTCGGCATCCGCACCTACGTCGGCCACGCGGCGGCGCAGGTGGCCGGCGCCGATGCGGTCGTCACCTCGACCGCGGTGCGGCCGGACAACCCCGAGGTGCTGGCGGCGCGCGAGCGCAAGATTCCGGTGGTGCCGCGCGCGCTGATGCTGGCCGAGCTGATGCGGCTGAAGCAGGGCATCGCGATCGCCGGCACGCACGGCAAGACGACCACCACCAGCCTCGTCGCGAGCGTGCTGGCCGAGGCCGGGCTCGACCCGACCTTCGTCATCGGCGGGCGCCTGAACAGCGCCGCGGCGAATGCCAAGCTCGGCAGCGGCGACTACATCGTGGTCGAGGCCGACGAGTCGGACGCGTCGTTCCTGAACCTGCTGCCGGTGATGGCGGTGGTCACGAACATCGACGCCGACCACATGGAGACCTACGGCCACGACTTCGACCGGCTCAAGGGCGCGTTCGTCGAATTCCTGCAGCGCATGCCGTTCTACGGCACGGCGATTCTCTGCACCGACGATGCCGCGGTGCGCGACATCGTGCCGCAGATGTCGTGCCCGATCACCAGCTACGGGCTGGGCGACGATGCGCAGGTGCGCGCGATCGACGTGCGCGCGGCCGGCGGCCAGATGCATTTCAGGGTGCAGCGGCGCAACGGCGTGACGCTGCCGGACCTGGACATCGTGCTGAACCTGGCCGGCGAGCACAACGTGCGCAACGCGCTGGCCGCGATCGCGGTCGCGGTCGAGCTGAACGTGCCCGATGCCGCGGTGGTCAAGGCGCTGGCCGAATTCAAGGGCGTGGGCCGGCGCTTCCAGCGCTATGGCGACGCGCCGGCCAGGCCCGGGAACGGCGGCGGCCGCTTCGCGCTGATCGAGGACTACGGCCACCATCCGGTCGAGATGGCGGCGACGCTGGCCGCGGCGCGCGGTGCGTTCCCCGGGCGGCGCCTGGTGCTGGCGTTCCAGCCGCACCGCTACACGCGCACGCGCGACTGCTTCGAGGACTTCGTCAAGGTGATCGGCCAGGCCGACGCGGTGCTGCTGACCGAGGTCTACGCGGCCGGCGAGCCGGCCATCGTCGCGGCCGACGGCCGCTCGCTGGCGCGGGCGCTGCGCGTCGCGGGCAAGGTCGAGCCCCTGTTCGTCGACGACATCGCGCAGCTGCCGGCGGCGATCGCCGACAACGCGCGCGGCGGCGACGTGGTGATCTGCATGGGCGCCGGCTCGATCGGCGCGGTGCCGGGCAAGGTGCTCGAGTTGCTATCGAATGAAGAGCGCACAGTGAAGGAAGGACGGGCGCTATGAGCCTTATTCTTTCAAAATTCGGAAAGATCGACGGCGCCGCCCTGGGCAAGGTCGCGGTGCTGATGGGCGGCGATTCGGCCGAGCGCGAGATCTCGCTGCTGTCCGGCCGCGGCGTGCTGGCTGCCTTGCGCGCGCGCGGCGTCGACGCGCATGAATTCGATCCGGCGGGCCGCGCGCTCGCCGAGCTGCGTGACGAAGGGTTCGCGCGCTGCTTCATCGCGCTGCACGGCCGCCATGGCGAGGACGGCACGGTGCAGGGCGCGCTGGAGCTGCTCGGCATCCCCTACACCGGCTCCGGCGTGATGGCGTCGGCGATCGCG
>JAFECV010000511.1 GCA_018241985.1 Pseudomonadota bacterium
GGAGCGTACCGCTTTTTTCGATCGTATCGAGCGCTCGCGCTTCGTCTCCAACGTGCAGTTTCATTTTGATGATGGTCCGGCCGGGCAGAAGCTGGACATTCGTGCACTGCTGGCCGTGCCGCAGGTTGGGGTGCACGTCTACGTCTGTGGCCCCAAGGGCTTCATGGATGCGGTTTTGGGCGCTGCGCGCGGGGTCGGCTGGCCGGAGCCGCAGTTGCATTACGAATTCTTCAGCGCTGAGCCTGTGAAGAGCGATAGCGACGGGAGCTTTGAGGTCAAGCTGGCCAGCTCCGGCCGCATCGTCGTGGTGCCGAAGGACAAGACGGTGGTGCAGGCGCTGGCCGACGCCGGCGTCGAAGTTCAGACCTCGTGCGAGCAAGGCGTCTGCGGCACCTGCCTGACGCGCGTACTCGAAGGCGAGCCCGACCATCGCGACCTGTTCCTCACGCCAGAAGAACAGACGGCGAATGATCAGTTCACGCCGTGCTGCTCACGGTCCAAATCTGCGCGGCTGGTGCTCGACCTATAGCACGAATATTTCACCAATAGAGGAAAGAAGACCGTCGACAGGCTTGCGCCGGAGCCTGTTGTCGTTGGTCAACGGCACCCCGCGCCGTGTCGCCGATCAAGTCCTTCGCGCTGCCACTGGTACGGCTTACGGGGAGCAGGTCACACCTACTGGGGGCAGATCAAGGTCAACTTGGCACTGCTGGCGCCGGCAAGCGTGATGGTGCCGCTGCACGACAGCAGCCGCGAGAGAGCGCGCAACAACGTGGTCTTGCTTTGGCCCGTGTCCGCTTTCGTTCGTGCGTCTTTGATAGCGGCGCTCAGGACAGCAGTCCGGCTTCATGCAACGCGACAACTTCGTCCCAAGCGCGCCTGATGAACTGTGCTGCGGCGATGTTTTGCTCGAACAGGTTGTACTTCGCGCTCAGTCCGTAGTCGGGTAGGTTGATCATCTCGGTCGTGATGAACTTCAGCGGACTTTCCGGGTGCGTGACGTGATAGCGCAGCGCTTTGCGAATGGCCTCTTTGGACGGCTCTAGGAGATATGCATTCCAAGGCGAATGCCACTCGCCCTCCTTGGGCTTGAGGATCGGGTACTGGATTCCGCGGGCGAACTGGCCGTCATCGTTCCGATGCCATAGGTTCTTCGGCTGGCTTGGCGCGACGGTGCGCAGCTGCGTCCACCTGACGATGTTCATCTCGAGCCATCGATCACACAGCGATCCAGGCTCGAACGGGTCGAGGATGAGTTCACCTCGCTCGACCGCTTCCCGTACGCCTGAAACGTCGAGTTCCTCGGGATTGCCGATCTTGAAGTTGACGTGGCTGTAGTCGAGCGTGAAATTGAACTGCACGCCACGGGCCTGCACGTCGCGTGCCACTTGCTCGACGCGCAGGAATTCCTCGGTCCACATGTTCACATGGAGCTCGAAGCTCGGCTCGATACCCAACGCCATACCGGCGTCGTAGACCGCAAGATAGTGATCCATGACCTCGGCGTTGGTGAGCGCATGCCCGTCAGCATGGTGCGTGAAGGTCATGATGTTGTGCACCGTCGCGCCCACCTCCTTGCAGAGGCGCAGATTGTCCGTAAGGAGGGCCATGTCGGCCTCGTCACCCAGCCTATAGAACCAACTGCAGGAATGCACCGGCAAGCCGAATTCGTCGATGGAGCGGAGATACTCGCCCAGGTTGCTGCGCAGAGGCAGGCGGTCGAAGTAGTCGAACACGCCGGCTTCACTGACGAGGCGGAACTGCTCGCGAATCGGAAGCTCGGGGAGCTGCACCGGCTGGGTGATCGATGAGAGCTGCACGCCACGGCCGTTGCAGCCAAGGAGGAAGGGAAAAGACTTGCTCATGCGTTCGTCCTGGCACGCTCATCAAGAAGCGCATTTGCATGGTGGTCGATGTGATCAGCGACGAAGGTCGCGATGAAGTAGTAGCTGTGATCGCAGCCGACATGACGCCGCAGGGTCAGCGGCTGCTCGGTGCGCGCGCATGCCTGCTCCAGAGCCTCAGGATGCAGTTGTTCGGCAAGGAACTTGTCCGCAAGTCCCTGGTCCACGAGGATAGGCGGGCAGCGACGCCCCGAGGCGATCAGTGCTGCAGCATCGTGCTGCTGCCAGCGCTGATGGTCGGGGCC
>JAFECV010000512.1 GCA_018241985.1 Pseudomonadota bacterium
CAGTACGTCAAGTTGAACAAGAAGATTCCGCCGGAAATCCTCACGTCGATTTCCAGCATCGACGACGCCGGCCGCCTGGCCGACACGATTGCCGCCCACCTGCCGCTCAAGCTCGACAGCAAGCAGGCGGTGCTGGACCTGGCCGATGTGAAGCAGCGGCTCGAGAATCTGTACGAGCAGCTCGAGCGCGAGGTCGAGATCCTGAACGTCGACAAGAAGATCCGCGGCCGCGTGAAGCGCCAGATGGAAAAGAACCAGCGCGACTTCTATCTGAACGAGCAGGTCAAGGCGATCCAGAAGGAGCTCGGCGAAGGCGAAGAGGGCGCCGACATCGAGGAAATCGAGAAGAAGATCAAGGCGGCGCGCATGCCCAAGGAGGCGCGCAAGAAGGCCGAGGGCGAACTCAAGAAGCTCAAGCTGATGTCGCCGATGTCGGCCGAGGCCACGGTGGTGCGCAACTACATCGATGTGCTCATCGGCCTGCCGTGGAGCAAGAAGACCAAGATCCGGCACGACCTCGGCCATGCCGAGGCGGTGCTGAACGAGGACCACTACGGGCTGGAGAAGGTCAAGGACCGCATTCTCGAATACCTTGCCGTGCAGCAGCGCGTGGACAAGGTGAAGGCGCCGATCCTGTGCCTGGTCGGCCCGCCCGGCGTCGGCAAGACCTCGCTCGGGCAGTCGATCGCGAAGGCGACCGGTCGCAAATACGTGCGCGTCGCCTTGGGCGGCATGCGCGACGAGGCCGAGATCCGCGGTCACCGGCGCACCTACATCGGCGCGATGCCGGGCAAGGTGCTGCAGAGCCTGACCAAGGTCGGAACGCGCAACCCGCTGTTCCTGCTCGACGAGATCGACAAGCTCGGCACCGATTTCCGCGGCGATCCGTCGAGTGCGCTGCTCGAGGTGCTCGACCCCGAGCAGAACCACACCTTCGCCGACCACTACGTCGAAGTCGACTTCGACCTCTCGGACGTGATGTTCGTCGCGACGTCGAATTCGATGAACATCCCGCCGCCGCTGCTGGACCGGATGGAGGTGATCCGCCTGTCCGGCTACACCGAGGACGAGAAGATCAGCATCGCGCTGAAGTACCTGCTGCCCAAGCAGCTGAGGAACAACGGGCTCAAGGACGAGGAGCTCGCGGTGTCCGAGGACGCGGTGCGCGACATCGTGCGCTACTACACGCGCGAGGCGGGCGTGCGTTCACTCGAGCGCGAGCTGTCCAAGATCTGCCGCAAGGTGGTGAAGGCGCTGCTGCTGAAGAAGATGACGCCGCAGGTCAAGGTGACCGCTGAAAACCTCAATGAGTTCCTCGGCGTGCGCAAGTTCAACTTCGGCCATGCCGAGCACCAGAACCAGGTCGGACAGGTCGTCGGCCTGGCGTGGACCGAGGTCGGGGGCGACCTGCTCACGATCGAAGCGACCAGCATGCCGGGCAAGGGGGTGATCACGCGCACCGGTTCGCTCGGCGACGTGATGAAGGAGTCGGTGGAGGCGGCGCGAACGGTGGTGCGCAGCCGCGCGCACCGTCTCGGCATCAAGGACGAGGTGTTCGAGAAGCGGGACATGCACATCCACGTTCCCGACGGCGCGACGCCGAAGGACGGGCCGAGCGCCGGCGCCGCGATGGCGACGGCCATCGTGTCGGCGCTGACCGGAATCGCGGTTCACAGCGACGTGGCGATGACCGGTGAAATCACGCTGCGCGGCGAGGTGACCGAGATCGGCGGACTGAAGGAAAAGCTCCTGGCCGCGCTGCGCGGCGGCGTCAAGACCGTGTTGATTCCGCAGGAGAACGAAAAGGATCTGCAGGAGATCCCGGAGAACGTGAAGACCGGGCTCGAGATCGTGCCGGTCAAGTGGATCGACCAGGTGCTGCAGCTCGCGCTGGTGCGCATGCCGACGCCGCTGACCGACGAAGAGCCGGCGGTACCCGCCGACGCAACGGCGGCCGTCGTCGAGGTCGCGCCGCCGGTGCGGGCGACCACGGGTTCGGTCACGCACTGATCCGATCGCGTGCCGCTCGTGCGTGGTTTGGGGCCTCTGAACTTCGCTATAATGCCGGGCTTGGAGTGCGGGAGTAGCTCAGTTGGTAGAGCGCAACCTTGCCAAGGTTGAGGTCGCGAGTTCGAGACTCGTC
>JAFECV010000513.1 GCA_018241985.1 Pseudomonadota bacterium
ACCCGGGCTGGGTCAACACCCACCACCACCTGTTCCAGTCGCTGCTGAAGGGTGTGCCGGCCGGTATCGACCTGACGCTCAGCCCCTGGCTGCAGGCGGTGCCGTTCGCGTACCGGCGCGCATTCTTCGACGAGCGGCGACTGCGGCTGGCCGTGCGGGTCGGCCTGGTGGAACTGCTGCGCTCCGGCTGCACCACGGTGGCAGACCACCACTACCTGTTCCAGCCCGGGCTCGGCTACGACCCGGCGCAGGTGCTGTTCGACGAGGCCGAGGCGCTCGGCATCCGCTTCATGCTGCTGCGCGGCGGCGCGACGGCCGTACGCAAACTGGAGGCCGACGAACGCCTCGCGCAGCGGACGGAGACGTTCGACCAGATGGTTGCCGCGGTCGAGCAGACCGCGCAGCGCTTCCATCAGCGCGGCCGCAGTGCGCGCCGCCGCGTCGCAATGGCGCCGACCTCGGCGCATGTGTCGGTACCGACCGAGGAACTGGCGCCCATCGCGCGCGCCGCGCGCGCGCTGGGCTTGCAGTTGCACAGCCACATGTCGGAGTCGGTCGCATACCAGGAGTACTGCCGCGGGGTGCACGGCTGCCTGCCGATCGAATACCTGGCGCGCCATGAATGGCTGGGGCCGGACGTATGGCTCGCGCACCTGGTGCACCTGAGCCCCGGCGAGATGCGCTTGCTGGCCGAAACCGGCACCGGTATCGCCCATTGCCCGCAGAGCAACGCGCGGCTGGCGGACGGCATCGCGCCGGCGCCGGAACTCGATCGCCTGGGTGCGCCGGTGTCGATCGGCGTCGACGGCGCGGCCTCGAACGAGGCGGCCGACATGATCAGCGAACTGCACTTCACCTGGCTGGTGCACCGCGCGCTGGCCGGCAGCCGTTCGCGTCCGCGACCGGAGGGCGAGGGCGAGGCCGGTGCCGACGTGGTCACGGCCGAGCAGGTCGTGCACTGGGCGACGGCCGGCGGCGCGCGCGTGCTCGGCTTCGAAGGCGTCGGCACGCTGCAGCCCGGCGAGGCGGCGGACCTGGCGGTGTACGCGCTGGACGACCCGCGCTACATGGGCCTGCACGATCCGGCGCTCGGGCCTATCGTCAGCGGCGGGCGGCCGCGGCTGCGCTGGGCGCTGTGCGCCGGGCGTGTGGTGGTCGAGGACGACCGGATCCCGGGGCTCGATCTGGAGCGGCTTGGCGCCGAGGCGCGCGAGGCGACGCTGCAGCTGGCGCAGGAAGGTCGCTGAAGCGCCTTTCGCCGGCCGGCTTCACTGGATGCCGCGCGCGCGATCGTCGCGGAACCGGCGCGCGAACGCGGTCAGGGTTCCCGCGTCCAGCGCGGCGCGCACTTCGCGCATCAGGTTCAGGTAGTAGTGCAGGTTGTGAATGCTCGCGAGCATCGGCGCGAGCATCTCGCCGCAGCGGTCCAGGTGGTGCAGGTAGGCGCGGCTGAAACCGCCGCGGCCGCCTTCGTCCCAGGCGATGCCGCTGGTGCCGGCGCAGGCGTGGCAGCGGCAGCTGGTATCGATCGGGCGCGGGTCGCTCTTGTGCCGCGCGTTGCGGATCTTCAGGTCGCCGTGACGCGTGAACAGCGTGCCGTTACGCGCATTGCGCGTCGGCATCACGCAGTCGAACAGGTCCACGCCCTGTGCCACGCCTTCGACCAGGTCCTCCGGCGTGCCGACGCCCATCAGGTAGCGCGGTTTCGCGGCAGGCAGCCTATGCGGCGTATGCGCCATGATGCGCAGCATGTCTTCCTTGGGCTCGCCGACGCTCACGCCCCCGATCGCGTAGCCGGGCAGGTCCATCGCGACGAGCGCGGCCAGCGACTCCTCGCGCAGCGGTTCGTACATGCCGCCCTGCACGATGCCGAACAGCGCGTTCGGGTTCTCCAGCCTTTGGTGCTCGTCGTGGCTGCGGCGCGCCCAGCGCAGGCTCATCTCCATCGATGCGCGCGCCTCGCGCTCGGTCGTGGCGTGGCCTGCGGTCTCGTACGGCGTGCACTCGTCGAGCTGCATCACGATGTCGGAATTGAGCACGGTCTGGATCTGCATGCTGACCTCGGGCGACATGAACAGCTTGTCGCCGTTCACCGGCGACGCGAAATGCACGCCCTCCTCGGTGATCTTGCGCATCGCACCC
>JAFECV010000514.1 GCA_018241985.1 Pseudomonadota bacterium
TCGGCATCGGTCACGCCGACGTATTCGGCGCGGCCGATGTCTTTGAGCAGCGCATGCTCGGGGCCGACGCCGGGGTAGTCCAGCCCGGCGCTGATGCTGTGCGTTTCGGTGATCTGGCCGTTGTCGTCCTGCAGCACGTAGGTGCGGTTGCCGTGCAGCACGCCGGGGCTGCCGCGCAGCAGCGAGGCCGCGTGGCGGCCGCTGTCGAGCCCGAGGCCGGCCGCTTCGACGCCGATCAGGCGCGTCGCCTCGTGCGCGAGGTACGGGTAGAAGATGCCCATCGCGTTGCTGCCGCCGCCGACGCAGGCGACCACCGCGTCGGGCTGGCGGCCTTCGGTGAGTTCGGGCATCTGCACCAGGCACTCTTCGCCGATCACGCTCTGGAAGTCGCGCACCATCATCGGGTACGGGTGCGGGCCGGCCACGGTGCCGATGATGTAGAAGGTGTCGTCCACGTTCGCGACCCAGTCGCGCAACGCCTCGTTCAGCGCGTCTTTCAGCGTGCGGCTGCCGGATTCGACCGGCACCACCTTCGCGCCGAGCAGATTCATGCGGTAGACGTTCGGGCTCTGGCGCTTGACGTCCTCGGCGCCCATGTAGACCACGCATTCGAGGCCGTAGCGCGCGCAGATCGTCGCGGTGGCCACGCCGTGCTGGCCGGCGCCGGTCTCGGCGATGATGCGCGGCTTGCCCATGCGCCGCGCGAGCATCGCCTGGCCGATCGTGTTGTTGATCTTGTGCGCGCCGGTGTGGTTCAGGTCCTCGCGCTTCAGGTAGATCTGCGCGCCGCCCTGTTCGCGGCTGATGCGCGTGGCGTGGTAGATCGGCGACGGACGCCCGACATAGTGCGCGAGCTCGTACCGGAATTCGGCGCGGAACGCCGGGTCGGCCCGGTATTTCTCGTAGGCTTCGCGCAATTCGGTGACCGCGTGGGTCAGGGTCTCGCTGACGAAGCTGCCGCCGTAGATGCCGAAATGGCCGCTCGCGTCAGGCTGCTGATACTGGAACATGGGTGGCACCTGCCAACTGCTGGTCCGCCGCGCGCACCGCGGCGACGAACCGATTGATCTTCTCCGCGCTCTTGATCCCCTTGGCGATCTCGACGCCGGAACTCACGTCAACGGCCAGCGTCTTGCAGCGCGGCCGCAGCTGCGCGATGCCATCGCTCACGTTGGCAGCGTTCAATCCACCACTCAAGACGAGGTGAGCGTCGACGCTTGGAGGAAGAAGTGACCAATCGAATGCCTTGCCGCCGCCGCCGTACCCTTCGACATGCGCGTCGAGCAGGATGGCCTGGGCGTTCGGGTACTGGGCTGCATATTTTACGAGGTCGAACCCGGCCGCGGCAGCCCCGTGCGGAATGCGCGCCGCACGGATGTAGGGCCGGCCCACCCGGTCGCAGTCGGCGGCCAATTCTTCACCATGAAATTGCACCAGAGCGCCCGGTATCTCTTCACAGGTTGCTATTATTTTAGAAGCAACCTCGTTCACGAACAGCAGCACCGGCGTGACGAACGGCGGCAGCCGGCCGGCCAGCACGCGCGCACGCTCGGGGCTGATGCAGCGCGGGCTGGGGCCGTACAGCACGAAGCCGATCGCATCCGCGCCCGCGGCGACCGCGGCATCGACATCCTGCTCGCGCGTGAGGCCGCAGATCTTGATCCGCGTGCGCGCCGCCGCAAAGGGTGTGCTCATGGCAGCCAATCATACGCAGCCGTGCGCGCCGGCAGGCCCCAACGGGCGTTGTACACCGGTCCGAGGAAGTACAGCCCGTCGGGCGCGAAGGTCGGGGCTGCCGCGTCGCGGTCGCGGGCTTCCAGCACGGTCGTGATCCAGTCCGGCGCGCGCCGGCGCTGGCCGATCGCGACCAGGCAGCCCATGATGTTGCGGATCATGTGGTGCAGGAACGCGTCGGCCTCGAACTCGAAGCGCCAGTAGGTGGCATCAAACGTGCTGCGACGGCTGAGCTCGATGCGGCGCAGCGTCTTCACCGGCGAGCGGGCCTGGCAGGCGGAGGCGCGAAACGAGCTGAAGTCGTGCTCGCCGAGCAGCCGCCCGGCGGCCTCGCGCATCGAATTGCCGTCGAGCGGCGCCATCGTCCAGCCGACGCGGCCGGCTTCCACGCTCGGCCGCACCGG
>JAFECV010000515.1 GCA_018241985.1 Pseudomonadota bacterium
CGCGGCCCACGATGCCGGCCAGGCTGTACTGGATCGCGGGGCCGGTCGCGCCGACCGGCGGCGCCGGAAAGGTCGACAGGAACCACAGCACGACCATCAGCGAGAAGATGATGGTGCCGACGCGGCGCAGGAAGATCTGCGCGCGCTGCCACAGGCCCAGCACCAGGTTGCGCAGGTTCGGCAGCCGGTACGGCGGCAGTTCCAGCATCAGCGGCTGGTAGTCGCTCTTGTGCCACAGCCGCTTGAACACCCAGGCCACGGCCATCGCCGACAGCACGCCCGCGGCGTAGAGCGCGAACAGCGTGACGCCGCGCAGGTTGAACGGGCCGACCTGGCGCGCCGGCACGAACGCGCCGATCAGCAGCGCATACAGCGGCAGCCGCGCGGAGCAGGTCATCAGCGGCGCGATCATGATCGTCGCGAGCCGGTCGCGCCAATGCGGAATCGTGCGCGTCGCCATGATGCCGGGGATCGCGCAGGCGAAACTCGACAGCAGCGGAATGAACGCGCGGCCCGAGAGGCCCACCCGGCCCATCAGGTTGTCGAGCAGGAACGCCGCGCGCGGCAAGTAGCCCGAGTCCTCCAGCAGCAGAATGAAGAAGAACAGGATCAGGATCTGCGGCAGGAACACCAGCACGCTGCCGACTCCCGCGACCACGCCGTCGACGATCAGGCTTTGCAGCAGCCCGGGTGGCAGGGTCTGCCGGATCAACTCGCCGAAGCCGGTCACCGCCTGGCTGATCAGGTCCATCGGCGCCTGGGCCCAGGAAAACACCGCCTGGAAGATCAGGAACAGCACGACGCCGAGCAGCAGCAGCCCCCAGACCGGATGCATCACCACCGCATCGATGCCATGGTTGAAGCGCTTGACCTCGCCGGCGTTCGGCACGGCCACCGCGAGGATCTGCTTCACTCGGGCCTGCAGCTGGGTCGGGGTCCAGGCAGGAGTTGCTATTTTTTCGATAGCATTGTGTGAAGAGTTGGCGCTGGCTTGGGCACGATTTTTATCAGAATTTGCAGCCGCAAAGCAGGTCTGGGCCGCCTGCAGCAGTGCGTCGCGTCCGTCGCCTGCAGCTCCGCGCAGCCGCCGGTTGATCCAGCTCGTCTTGACCGCGACGGTTTCGACCACCGGGATGCCGAGCTCGGCCGACAGCCGCGCGCTGTCGATCTGCAGGCCCTGCGCGCGCGCCAGGTCGATCATGTTCAGCGCGAGCACCATCGGCCGCCCGAGCGACTGCAGTTGCAGCACCAGCCGCAGGTTCATGCGCAGGTTGGTCGCATCGACCACGGCGATGATCCCGTCCGGCCCGAGTTCGCCGCTGCGCCGGCCCATCACCACGTCGCGCGTCACCGCCTCGTCCGAGCTGGCCGGATTCAGGCTGTACGCACCCGGCAGGTCGAGGATCGAGATTTCCCGGCCGTCCGGCAGTCGCGTGAAACCTTCCTTGCGCTCGATCGTGACGCCGGCGTAGTTCGCCACCTTCTGGCGCGCGCCGGTCAGCAGGTTGAACAGCGCAGTCTTGCCGCAGTTCGGATTGCCGACCAGCGCGATGCGCATCGCGATGCCGGAGGGCGCAGCGCTGGCAGCCAGGTTCACGGGACCACCCTCCGCACGGCGCTCATGGCAGCAGACACACCTGGATGCAGCCCGCCTCGTGGCGGCGCAGCGCGAACACGGTGTCGCCGACCTGCACCGCGATCGGCTCGCGGCCGCCCGGGCCGCGGTGCAGGATGCAGATCGTCTCTCCGGGGACGAAGCCGAGTTCGGCCAGGCGGTTCGTGAGGCCAGCCGAAGGCCCCACCGGATCGACCAGCGCGACTACGGTCGCGAGCCGGTTCTTCGCAAGCTCGGTCAGCGGCAGCGCACGCTCCGCACCGACCGGCGGCGCGAATGCCGTCGATACGGTTCTGTCGACCGACCCGGGATCAGCAGTGCGATACATCGGAGGAAATCGCCTCTTGCGCGTCTCTCATTGAATATGAGAATCGTTCCTATTTGGGCGATTGTAGCGGAGCGCCCGGCGCGACGCCAGTGCAAATGCATGGGTGATGGCTTCGATTCGCGCCGAGCCGGCGGTGCAGGCCCGAGCCGCCGGCGTCAGCTCGACTCGCTCATCTGCGACTGCAGGTA
>JAFECV010000516.1 GCA_018241985.1 Pseudomonadota bacterium
GGGCGTTCGAGACCGTGCCGCAGCAGGGCCTGAACGGCCGGCGCGGCTACCAGCCGCGCGGCAAGGTGCTGGGCGGCAGTTCGTCGATCAACGCCATGTGCTACATCCGCGGTCACGCCAGCGACTATGACGACTGGGCCGCCGCGGGCTGCACCGGCTGGTCGTACGACGAGGTGCTGCCGTACTTCAAGCGCAGCGAAGGCTGCACGGTGGCGAGTCTGGATGCGCACTACCACGGCTTCGACGGGCCGCTCAAGGTCTCGGCGCTGCGTTCGCCCAGCGACTTCAACCGCCTGCTGCTGGACGCCGCAGCCGAATGCGGGTACGCGCGCAACGACGACTTCAACGCCCGGCAGCAGGACGGCGTGGGCTACTACCACGTCACGCAGGATCGCGGGATGCGCTGCAACGCGGCGCACGCGTACCTCGAGCCGGTGCGGGGCCGCGCCAACCTGCAGGTCCTGCTCGACACCCACGTCACGCGGATCCTGTTCGAAGGCAAGCGCGCGGTGAGCGTCGAGGTGCTGCAAGGGGGTTCCAGGCGCCGGGTCGAGGCGCGCGCCGAGGTGATCCTCAGCGCCGGCAGCTTCGGCAGCCCGCAACTGCTGCAGCTCTCGGGCATCGGCCCCGGCGCCGCATTGCAGCGCCTGGGCATCGCCGTGGTGGCCGATCGCGCGCAGGTCGGCATCAACCTGCAGGATCACCCGGACTGCATCCTGAACCGCCGGGTGCAAGACCCGCGCCTGTTCGGCATCAGCATCGCTGGACTGATCCGCATGTGGCAAGCCAAGCGCCAGTACGACCGCGACCAGACCGGCCTGTTCACCACCAACTACGCGGAGAGCGGCGGCTTCCTGCGCACGCTGCCCAGCCTCGATCGGCCCGACGTGCAGTGGCACTTCGTGATGGGCATCGTCGATGACCACGGCCGGCGCAAGCACCTGGGCCACGGCTTCAGCCTGCACGCCTGCGTGCTGCGGCCCCGGTCGCGCGGCACCGTCACGCTGGCCTCGAACGACCCGCTGGCGGCGCCGCTGATCGACCCGGCGTTTCTCACGCACCCGGACGATGTCGCCACGCTCATGCGCGCCTACCGAGCCACGGCCGCGCTGTTCCGCACGAAGGCGCTGGCACCCTACTCGCACAGGATGCTGGTGCCCGAGCCCGACCCCGGCGACGACGCCGCCATCGAGCGCTTCCTGCGCACGCGCAGCGACACGATCTACCACCCGGTCGGCACCTGCCGCATGGGCGCGGACGACGCCTCGGTGGTCGACCCCGAACTGCGCGTGCGCGGCACGGAGGCCCTGCGCGTGGTCGACGCCAGCGTGATGCCCAGCCTGATCGGCGGCAACACCAACGCGCCCACCATCATGATCGCCGAGCGCGCCGCCGACCTGATCGCGGCGCAGGCCGGGGGTTGACGATGCCCCGTGCGCCCTGGGTCTTGCTCCTTCCCCCAGCGGGGGAGGGAGAAATATGAGCCCAATCGGCCTCCAGCGCTTGATCCACGCGCACGAGCAGCTATCAAAACAGTAGTAATCCTATCGGGAGCGCCCATGACCCAGGCCCGCATCGGCAAGACCGTCGCCGAATCCACGCCGCACTGGCCCGCGCCGCCGCGGCGCCCCGAGGGCGCGCCCAACATCCTGCTCGTGCTGTTCGACGACGTGGGCTTCTCGGACCTGGGCTGCTACGGCTCGAGCATCCGCACGCCGCACATCGACCGGCTTGCCGCGCGCGGCCTGCGCTACACCGGCTTTCACACCACGGCGATGTGCTCGACCACGCGCGCCGCGCTGCTCACCGGGCGCAACCACCACGCGGTCGGCATGGGGTGCCTCGCCAACTTCGACAGCGGCTTTCCCGGCTACCGCGGCAAGATCGGCAAGGACGCCGGCACGCTGGCCGAGATGCTGCGCCCGCACGGCTGGCGCAACTACATGGTGGGCAAATGGCATGTGGTGCCGCTGACGCAAAGCGGCCCGGCCGGCCCGTTCGACGGCTGGCCGCTGGGGCGCGGCTTCGACCGCTACTACGGCTTCATGGACGCCGAGACCGACCAGTACGCGCCCGAGCTCGTGCGCGACAACACGCATGTCGATGCGCCCGGCACTTTC
>JAFECV010000517.1 GCA_018241985.1 Pseudomonadota bacterium
AGAAGAACGACCTCAACACCAGCGACATGCACCCGTTCATCCACCCGCTGTCGGCCGCGGTGAATCCGGCGTGGCAGTCCAAGAGCGACTGGGAAATCTACAAGGGGTTCGCGAAGCGCTTCAGCGAGGTCTGCATCGGCCACCTCGGCGTCGAGCGCGACCTGGTGCTGACGCCGCTGCAGCATGACACGCCGGCCGAACTCGCGCAGCCGTTCGAAGTGCGGGACTGGAAGCGCGGCGAATGCGAACTGATCCCGGGCAAGACCGCGCCGAACATCCAGGTGATCGAGCGCGACTACCCGAACGTCTACAAGCGCTTCACCGCGCTCGGCCCGCTGATGTCCAAGGTCGGCAACGGCGGCAAGGGAATCAGCTGGAACACGCAGACCGAGGTGCGCCAGCTCGGCGAACTCAGCGGCCTGGTCACCGAGGAAGGCGCGACCTGCGGCATGCCGCGCATCGACACCGACATCGACGCGGCCGAGACCGTGATGATGCTCGCGCCCGAGACCAACGGCCACGTCGCGGTCAAGGCCTGGCAGGCGCTGGGCCACCAGACGGGGCGCGATCATCGGCATCTGGCGCTGCATCGAGAGGACGAGAAGATCCGCTACCGCGACATCCAGGCGCAGCCGCGCAAGATCATCACCTCGCCGACCTGGAGCGGAATCGAGTCGGAGACGGTCTCGTACAACGCCGGCTACACCAACGTGCATGAACTGATCCCGTGGCGCACGCTGACCGGGCGCCAGCAGTTCTATCTCGATCACCCGTGGATGATCGCGTTCGGCGAGGCGCTGGTGAGCTACCGCCCTCCCGTGAACTTGAGAGCGACCGCCGGCATCAAGGGCGTCAAGCCGAACGGCCACCCCGAGTTCGCTGCGAGCTTCATCACGCCGCACCAGAAATGGGGCATCCACTCGACCTACACCGACAACCTGCTGATGCTGACGCTGAGCCGCGGCGGCCCCTGCGTCTGGGTCAGCGAACAGGACGCGAAGAATGCCGGCATCGAGGACAACGACTGGATCGAGGTGTTCAACATCAACGGCGCGCTGACCGCGCGCGCGGTCGTGAGCCAGCGCGTGAACCCCGGCATGGTGCTGATGTACCACGCGCAGGAGAAGATCGTTAACACGCCCGGATCGGAGATCACCGGCGGGCGCGGCGGCATCCACAACTCGGTGACGCGCGTCGTGCTCAAACCGACGCATATGATCGGCGGCTACGCGCAGTTCAGCTACGGGCTGAACTACTACGGGACGATCGGCACGAACCGGGACGAGATCGTGCTGGTGCGCAAGATGGACAAGGTCGATTGGCTCGACGAGCCGGCGACGGCCGCCGCCACCGCCTGAACCGGCTGCAGGAGAAAACGCATGAAGATTCGCGCACAGATCGGCATGGTGCTGAACCTCGACAAATGCATCGGTTGCCACACCTGCTCGGTCACCTGCAAGAACGTTTGGACCAGCCGCCCCGGCATGGAGTACGCCTGGTTCAACAACGTCGAGACCAAGCCCGGCATCGGCTACCCGAAGGAATGGGAGAACCAGGACAAGTGGAACGGCGGCTGGATGCGCCGCGCCGACGGCTCCATCGTGCCGCGCCAGGGCGGCAAGTGGAGCCTGCTGATGAAGATCTTCAGCAACCCCAACCTGCCGCAGATCGACGACTACTACGAGCCGTTCACGTTCGACTATGCGCACCTGCAGTCGGCGCCCGAGATGAAAGCCACGCCGACCGCGCGGCCGCGCAGCCTGATCACCGGCCAGCGCATGGAGAAGATCGAGTGGGGCCCGAACTGGGAGGAGATCCTCGGCGGCGAATTCTCGAAGCGCTCCAAGGACCGGAACTTCGACGACATCCAGAAGGACATCTACGGCCAGTTCGAGAACACCTTCATGATGTACCTGCCGCGGCTGTGCGAGCACTGCCTGAACCCGGCGTGCGTCGCGAGCTGCCCCTCGGGCTCGATCTACAAGCGCGAGGAAGACGGCATCGTGCTGATCGACCAGGACAAGTGCCGCGGCTGGCGCATGTGCGTCTCGGGCTGCCCGTACAAGAAGATCTACGACAACTGGCAGTCGGGAAAGAGCGAGAAGTGCACGCTCTGGTA
>JAFECV010000518.1 GCA_018241985.1 Pseudomonadota bacterium
GCGCCGGATGCGCGGATCGAGCGCGCGACCACCGTGGCCCAGGTGTCGATATCGCGCGCGGTGTAGCCGACCACGGTCGGCTTGCCGGTGGTGCCGCTCGACGCATGGATGCGCACCACCTGCTCGCGCGGCACCGCGAACATGCCGAACGGGTAGTGCTCGCGCAGGTCGTGCTTGGTGGTGAACGGGAATTTCGCCAGGTCGGAGAGCGTGCGGCACGCGTCCGGATGCACGCCGGCCGCGTCGAACTTCTTGCGGTACGCCGGCGAATTCGCGTACGCGTGCTGCAGCGTGGCCTGCAGCCGCTGCAATTGCAGCGCGCGCAACTCGTCGACGCTGGCGCGCTCGATCGGTTCGAGCGGAAACGACTTCGGTGTACTCATCACGGCTCCTCGATCACATGACCCTGGATCTGCGCGCTCTTGCCGCGAAACAGCGCGACCACCTCGCCATGCTGGTTCGTCACCCGCATGTCGTAGACGCCGTGGCGCCCGCTGTGCACCTGCTCCACGCCCTCGCAGGTCAGCTCGTCGCCGAGCCGCGCGGACTTGAGGAACTCGATGCCGCAGCCGGCCGCCACCGTGTTGTGGTTGCGGCTGTTGCAGGCGAACGCGAAGGTGGAATCGGCCAGCGTGAAGATGAAGCCGCCGTGGCAGATCTTGTGGCCGTTCAGGTGCTGCTCGCGCACCTTCATGCGCATGCGCGCGCGGCCCGGCTCGCAGGCGAGCAGCTCCATCTGCATGAATTCGCGCGACGCGGTGTCGGCGGCGAACATCGCTTCGCCGACCTTGCGCGCCAGCGTGGTGGCATCCACGGCGCTCATCATTCGCCCCGGAACTTCGGCGCGCGCTTTTCGAGGAACGCGGTCACGCCTTCGATGTAGTCGTGCGTGCGCCCGAGCGCCGACTGCGCGTCGCGCTCGGCGTCGAGCTGCGCGTCGAAGCTGCGCGTGCCGGCGCCGTGCAGCAGCGCGCGCGTGGTCGTGAGCGCGCGGGTCGGCATCTCGGCCAAACGTGCGGCAAGTGCAGTTGCCGCGGCCACGCAGTCGTCGGCCACGTCCCAGATCAGCCCCCAGTCCTTCGCCTGCGCGGCCGGCAGCTTGTCGCCGGTCATCGCGAGCGCCAGCGCGCGTGCCAGGCCCAGACGCTCAACCAGCAGCCAGCTTCCGCCCGCGTCGGGGATCAGCCCGATCTTGCTGAACGCCTGGATGAAGCTGGCCGCGGGCGCGGCGACCACGATGTCGCAGCCCATCGCCAGCGATGCGCCGGCGCCGGCCGCGACGCCGTTCACCGCGGCGACGGTCGGCATGCGCAGCGCCTGCAGGCGGCGCGCGGTCGGGTTGAACGCCTGCTCGATGACCGGCCCCGGGTTCGCGCGCTCGACCAGCCCCGGGCCGGGCGTGAAGTCGAACTCCGACAGGTCGGCGCCGGCGCAAAAGGCCCGCCCGGCGCCGGTGACGACCAGCGCGCGGATCGCCGGATCGGCCTCGGCGCGATCCAGCGCGGCCCACAGGTCCTGGTGCATCTGCCGCGTGAAGCTGTTGAGCGATTGCGGGCGGTTCAGCGTGACGACGCCGACCGCGCCCTGCGCGCTGTACAGGACGGTGGGTTCGGTCATGGTGTTTTTGTCTCCTTGCGCGGAATTTATCATCAACCGGCCATTAACCGACCGATGGGTCGGGTAATGGGTCGAGTCACCGGCCGGGCGACGGCTGCGCGGTAATCCGGCCGCGTCGGCAGGCGCCGCCGTTCGGCCCGTTCGGTATAGTCCGTGCATCGCAACCGCAATGCCGGAGAGACGACGATGGATTACGAACTGATCACGGTGCGCACCGAAGCCGGCAAGGTCGGCATCGTCACGCTGAACCGCCCGAAGCAGCTCAATGCGCTGAACAACCAGTTGATGGACGAGCTGGGCGCGGCGCTGAAGGGCTTCGATGCCGATCCCGCCATCGGCTGCATGATCATCACCGGCAGCGAGAAAGCGTTCGCCGCCGGCGCCGACATCGGCGCGATGGCGACCTACGGCTTTGCCGACGTCTACAAGGGCGACTACATCACCCGCAACTGGGAACAGATCCGCTCGGTGAGGAAGCCGGTGATCGCGG
>JAFECV010000519.1 GCA_018241985.1 Pseudomonadota bacterium
AAAGCAGCAGCCCGGCGAACGGCAGGCCCCAGGCCGGCGCCAGTTGCGCACCGCTCAGTCCCGCACCGCTCAGTCCCGCGGCCGAAGCCGCGCCGGGCAGCGCGGCGGCCAGCAGCAGCGAGGCGGAGCGAACACCTCGCCGCGTGCGGCGCGCGTCTGTCAGGCCCAACGCGTCGCCCTGTCGCGCGCCCCGCGCTGCCCCGCGCTCAGGCGGGCTGCGCAATCTGGAACACCTGGCGCAGGTAGGCCAGGTACTTCTCGTCGTCGCACATGTTCTTCGCCGGCGTGTCCGACAGCTTGGCCACCGGCTGGCCGTTGCAACGCACCATCTTGATCACGATCTGCAGCGGCTCGTAGCCGAGGTCGTTCGTGAGGTTGGTGCCGATGCCGAACGCGAGCTGGCAACGCCCGTGGAAGCGCCGGTACAGCTCGATCGTGCGCGGCACGGTCAGGCTGTCGCTGAAGATCAGCGTCTTGGTGTGCGGGTCGACCCGGTTCTTGCGGTAATGCGCCAGCAGCCGCTCGCCCCACTGGAACGGGTCGCCGCTGTCATGGCGCGCGCCGTCGAACAGCTTGCAGAAATACATGTCGAAGTCGCGCAGGAACGCGTCGAAGCCGTACACGTCCGACAGCGCGATCCCCAGGTCGCCGCGGTATTCGCGCGCCCAGCGCTCGAAGCCGAACACCTGGCTGTCGCGCAGCCGAGGGCCTAAAGCCTGGCAGGCCTGCAGGTATTCGTGCGCGACCGTGCCCAGCGGCGTCAGGTCGAACTTCATCGCGTACAGCACGTTGCTGGTGCCGGCGAACTGGCCGTCGGAGCCGGTGCCCAGGCGCTCTTTGAGCGTGCGCAGCACCTCCTCGTGCCAGACGCGCGAGAAGCGCCGGCGCGTGCCGTAGTCGGCGATCCGCAGTTCCTCGAGGCCCGGGCCGTGCAGCAGGTCGATCTTCGCGCCGAGCCGGCGCCGGCCCTCGGCGAAATCGGGCGTGGGCTGCTCGTTGCGGAAGTACACCTCGTTGACGATCGCGAGCACCGGGATCTCGAACAGGATGGTGTGCAGCCAGGGCCCGCGGATCGTGATGCCGATCTCGCCCGAGGCTTCGGTCGTCAGCGTCAGGTATTTCTCGTTGAGCCGGAACAGGCCGAGGAAGTCGACGAAGTCGCTCTTGATGAAGCGCATCGAGCGCAGGTAGGCGAGTTCCTCCTCCTCGAACCGCAGTTCGCACAGCCGGCTCAGTTCCTCGCGGATCTGGTCCGCGTAGCGCGCGACGTTCATGCCCGGATTGCGGCACTTGTAGCGGTACTCGACCTGCGCGCCCGGGAACTGATGCAGCACGACCTGCATCATCGTGAACTTGTAGAGGTCGGTGTCGAGAAGGCTGTTGATGATCATGAAGACAGCTGCTCCGCCGCATGCCGGTTGAAGACCGTTCGACACAGTGTAGGGGATTCACCCGGATCGCCGCGCCGCGGGCAGGGCCGCGACGCTGCCGCTCCGCGGTTGGCGCCGGTCGCGCCGGCGCCCTCGCCTACTGCAGCGGCGCGAGCACGGCGCGCAGGCGCTCGGGCAGCGGCACCGGGCGGCGGCTGTGCCGGTCCACGTAGACGTGGACGAAATGCCCCTTCGCGGCCGTGAGCGGCTGGCCCTGCGCGAACAGGCCGATTTCGTAGCGCACGCTGGAGCGCCCGAGGCGCGCGACGCGCAGGCCGGCGCGCACCTGCTGCGGGAACGCGATCGGCGCGAAATAGTCGCAATGGGTCTGCACCACCAGGCCGATCGTCTCGCCGCCGTGCAGGTCGAGCGCGCCCTGCTCGATCAGGTAGCCGTTCACCGCGGTGTCGAACCAGCTGTAGTAGACGACGTTGTTGACATGGCCGTAGATGTCGTTGTCCAGCCAGCGCGTGCCGATGTCGCGAAACACGCGGTACGCCTGCAGCGGTTCGGGCTCGGTCACAGGCTCGGAAATTGGGGGCGAGGTCATCGCGGCCCATTCTGCCAGCCTGGGCCGGCGGCGCGCGCTGCGCGCCCTCGCCGGGCCGGGGCGGCCGGGGCGTCGCGGGCCATGGACACGTTCCGGCACGGGCTGCAATTGCCGCAGCCGGGCGGGT
>JAFECV010000051.1 GCA_018241985.1 Pseudomonadota bacterium
CGCTGCGTGGCGTTCCTGCAGGAATGGACGCAAAACGGCCAACACGTCCAGCCCGAAGTCGCGAACAAGGTCAAGGAATGGTTCAGCGTGCGGACCAATCCCGACGGCAGCACCAGCGAGGGCCTGGGCGACTGGGACATCAGCCGGGACGCGCCCTACTTCGGCATCGAGATTCCCGATGCACCGGGCAAGTACTTCTACGTCTGGCTGGACGCACCGATCGGCTACCTCGCGTCGCTGAAGAACCTGTTGGAGAAGCGCGGCCAGAGCTATGACGACTACATGGCGGACCCGCTGCTCGAGCAGTACCACTTCATCGGCAAGGACATCGTCACCTTCCACACGTTGTTCTGGCCTGCGATGCTCCATTTTTCAGGCCGCAAGACGCCCAACAAAGTGTTCGTGCACGGCTTCCTCACGGTGAACAACGGCGAGAAGATGAGCAAGAGCCGCGGCACCGGGCTGGACCCGCTCAAGTACCTGAGCCTGGGCATGAACCCCGAATGGCTGCGCTACTACCTGGCCGCCAAACTGAACGGGCGCAACGAAGACATCGACTTCAATGCCGACGACTTCATGGCGCGCGTGAACAGCGACCTGATCGGCAAGTACGTGAACATCGCGAGCCGCGCGGCTGGATTCATCAGCAAGCGTTTTGAAGGCCGTCTGGGCACGCCGAGTGCCGAAGACCAAGCCCTGCTGACGACGCTGCAGTTGCAGGCCGGCTCCATCGCTGACGCCTTCGAGAAGCGCGACAGCTCGCGAGCCGTGCGCGAGATCATGCTGTTGGCCGATCGCGTGAACGAATATGTGGATCAGAACAAGCCCTGGGAGCTGGCCAAGCCGCTCGATGCACAGCTTTTCCCCACTGAAATTGCGCATTCGGCCTCCGTTCGAAAAAATGAAATCAGGCTGCAAGAAGTCTGCACCACCTGCATTCAGGCCTTTCGCCTCCTTTCGCTCTACCTCAAGCCAGTGCTGCCGGCCTTGGCACTGCAAGTCGAGGCCTTCCTGAAAGTGCAGTCGCTGCAGTGGTCCGATGCCGCGAGCTGGTTGCCGGCCGGCCACCTCATCGGCTCCTACCGGCACCTGATGCAGCGTGTCGACGTCAAACAGCTCGATGCACTGTTCGAGCCGCCTGCGCCAGTCGCTGAAGCGGCCGAGCCCGCGGCGCCAGCCCCCGGCGGCGAGCCGCTGGCCGCGACGATCGCGATCGACGATTTCGCGAAGGTCGACCTGCGCATCGCGAAGATCGTCGCCTGCGAGCGGGTCGAGGGCTCGACCAAGCTGCTGCGCCTGACGCTCGACGCCGGCGAAGGGCGCACGCGCAACGTGCTGAGCGGCATCGCATCGGCCTATGAGCCGGAGCAACTGGTCGGCCAGCTCACCGTGCTGGTCGCGAACCTCGCCGCGCGCAAGATGAAATTCGGCACGAGCGAAGGCATGGTGCTGGCCGCGAGCGACGCCGACGAGAAGGCGCGGCCCGGCATCTACATCCTGAATCCCGGAACCGGCGCGATGCCAGGGATGCGCGTTCGTTAACGCTTGCCGGACCCGACCTGCCGTTGCCGCACGGCGCCGAGAATCCCGCGCAGGATCTCGATCGGCGCAGGCGGGCAGCCGGGCACCACGCCGTCGACCGGGATCACGTTGGCGACCCTGCCGCAGCTGGCATAGCTCTCGCCGAAGATACCGCCCGTGCAGCCGCAGTCGCCCACCGCGAGCACGAGCTTCGGCGCCGGCATGGCATCGTAGGTGCGCCGCAGCGCCTCTTCCATGTGGCGCGATACCGGCCCGGTCACCAGCAGCAGGTCGGCATGGCGCGGGCTGGCGGCGAGCTTGATGCCCAGTCCTTCGATGTTGTAGTAAGGGTTGCCGAGCGCGTTGATCTCCAGCTCGCAGCCGTTGCAGGACCCGGCATCGACCACGCGGATGGTCAGTGCCTGCCCGAGGATGTCGAGAATGTCCTGATGGATGCGCCGAATGGTTGCGTCGTCGGCGTCGTGGGCGTCATCGACGCCGGGCGGCGGTTCGGTGACGATGCCGGTACGCGCGATCTGCTTGAGTAGGTGCCACATCAGAGGTCGTGCCCCGAATAGCTCAGGTTGAAGGACTTGTTGATCAGCGGAAAGTCGGGAACGATGTTGCCGATGATCGCGTGCTCGAGAAGCGGCCAGTTCTGCCACGACGGGTCGTGGCAATGGCAGCGCAGGATGCGGCCGTCGCCCCCGATCTCGAGTGCCACGAATACCTCGCCGCGCCAGCCTTCCACCCAGCCCGCGCCGATGCAGGCTGCGTCAGGAGCCCGCAACTCGGCGCGAATCGTGCCGCTTGGTAGGTCTGCGCTGAGCTGGCGGATCAGCCGCAGCGATTCGAGCGTCTCGTCGAAACGCACGGCCACGCGCGCCGCGACATCGCCGTCGCGTTGCTTCGCCATCGCGACCTCGAGCCGGTCATAGGGCGGCCATGCATGGTCGCAGCGCAGATCGGCCGACTGCCCGCTGGCACGCCCTGCCAGGCCGGTGAGGCCGAGCCGGGCCGCCAGTTCGGGCGCGACCCGCCCAGTGGTGCGGAAACGGTCCTGCAGGCCGGCGTGCTCGTCGTACACGACCTTCAGCGCTCGCACCTCCCGCTCGATCACATCGCATTGGCGACGCAGGCGATCGAGCATCGTCGGTTCCAGATCGCGCGCGACGCCGCCGGGCACGACCGCATCCATCATCAGGCGATGGGCGAACGCCTCCTTCGACAGGCGCAGCCAGTCCTCGCGCAGGCGCGAGAACTGCGCCAGCCCGAAGGCCAGGCCCGCATCGTTGCCCAGGGCGCCGAGGTCGCCCAGGTGATTGGCCACGCGCTCGCGTTCCAGCACCAGCGCGCGCAGCCAGGTCGCCCGGTCGGGAACCTCGCAGCGCCAGGCCGATTCGAGCGCCATGCAGTAGGCCCAGGCGTAGGCCACGGTCGTGTCGCCCGACACGCGGCCGGCGAGCCGGTAGGCATCCTGTGGCGTCAGCTCGGTGAAGCGCCGCTCGATGCCCTTGTGCGTGTAACCCAGCCGCGCTTCCAGCCGCAGCACCTTCTCGCCGACCGCCGAGAAGCGCCAGTGGCCGGGCTCGATGATGCCGGCATGCACCGGCCCGACGGCGATCTCGTGCACCCCGTCGCCTTCGACGCGCACGAAGGGATAGTCGGCGGGCAGCCTGCCGGCAGGAGCGGCGGCAGCGGCCGACCGGGGCCCGGCCTCGTGCCGCAGCAGCGGCGGCGGCCCGGGCGGCCAGACACCATGGTCCAGCCACGGACGGCTGTCACCGCTTCCCTCGGCATGCAGGCCCAGCAGGTCGGCCATCGCGCGCTGCATACGCCCTGCACAGGGGAAGATGTCCGCCAGGTCCGGAAAGTTTGGCTCTGCATCGCCGAGCGGCAACTCGACCCAGACCAGTCCTTCGGGCACGGCATAGGCGGCACACACGGCCATCCCCTGCTGCACGGCGCCGCGATCGACACCCCAGACCGCGACCAGCCGCCCGCCCGCAGCGGCAACGGTGCGCGCCATGGGGTGCCAGCCGGCATCGCGCACCGCCCCGTGCCAGATCGGCAGCGGCGCCAGCAGGCGCCGCAGTTCGAGTCCCAGGTCCGTCAATGCCATGAAGCTAGTTCCCCAGCATCGCAGCCGCCTGCCGATACCAGGCGTCGAGATACGGCGGGATGTACAGGCCCAGCATCAGTCCGAGCCCCAGGTGCGCGAACACCGGAATCAGCGCCGGCGGATGCGCCAGCGGCTTCACGCTGGTCGAGCCGAACACCATCGGCTGGACGCGGCTGAAGATCGACGCAAACGCCACGCCGAGCGCGATCAGCAGGAACAGCGTCGCCCAGGGCTGCTCGCGCATCGTCGTCGTGAGGATCAGGAATTCGCTGGCGAAGACCCCGAACGGCGGCATGCCCAGGATGGCCAGTGTGCCGAGCATCAGGCCCCAGCCAACCGTCGGACTGACCCTGAGCAGGCCGCGGATGGAGTCCATGACCTGGGTGCCGGCCGTCTGCGTGGCGTGCCCGACGGCGAAGAAGATCCCGGACTTGATCAGCGAATGCACCGTCATGTGCAGCAGCCCGGCGAAGCTGGCGATCGGCCCGCCCAGGCCGAAGGCAAAGGTCATTATCCCCATGTGCTCGATGGACGAATAGGCGAACATGCGCTTGACGTCCTTCTGCCGGACCAGGAAGAACACCGCCGCCACCACCGACAGCAAGCCGAAGCCCATCATCAAGCGGCCGGTCAGGTGATTGCTGTGCAGCGCGCCGTCGGTCAGGACCTTGCAGCGCAGGATCGCGTAGAGCGCGACGTTGAGCAGCAGGCCCGACAGCACGGCGGACACCGGTGTCGGCCCCTCGGCGTGCGCGTCCGGCAGCCAGTTGTGCACCGGCACCAGGCCGACCTTGGTGCCGTAGCCGATGAACAGGAAGGCGAACGCGAGCGTGATGATGCCCGGATGGAGCTGGCCCTTCAGCGCGTCGAGGTTGCTCCACAGCAGGGCCCCGCCTTCGGGGCCGATGACTTTTTCGGACGCCATGTAGAGCAGCACCGTGCCGAACAGCGCCTGGGCGATGCCGACGCCGCACAGGATGAAGTATTTCCATGCGGCTTCCAGGCTGGCGGCGGTGCGGTACACGCTGACCAGCAGCACCGTGGTCAAGGTGGCGGCTTCCATCGCAACCCAGAGCAACCCCATGTTGTTGGTGGTCAGCGCCAGCAGCATCGTGAAGTTGAACCACTGGTACATGCTGTGGTACAGGCGCAGGCGCGGCGGGGTCATCTTCCCGTGGTCCCGTTCGATGCGCATGTAGGGCCGCGAGAAGATCGAGGTGGTCAGGCCCACGAACGCGGTCAGCGCAACCAGGAACACGTTGAGCGCGTCTATGTAGAACTCCTGGTTCCACGCCAGCATCGGGCCGCCCCGGATGATCTGCGCCGTAAGCGCGCAGGCGGCGATGAAGGTGCCCAGGCTGAACGCGACGTTGACATCGCGCGCAGCGTCGCGATGGCCGACCAGCGCCAGCACCAGCCCGCCGACGAGCGGGATGCCAAGCAGAAACGCAAGGGCATTCAACTTAGTCTTCTTTCAGCTTCTCGAGGTGGCGGATGTCCAGGCTGTCGAATTGCTCGCGGATCTGGAACATGAACACCCCCAGGATGACCACGCCGATCAGCACGTCGAGCGCGATGCCGAGTTCGACCACCATCGGCATGCCGTAGGTGGCGGAGGTGGCGGCGAAGAACAGGCCGTTCTCCACGGCCAGGAAGCCGATCACCTGCGGCACCGCCTTCGCGCGCGTGATCATCATCAGGAACGACAGCAGCACGCAGGCCAGCGCGATGCCCAGCGTGCCGCCGGCCAGCGCCGTCGAAAGCCGCGAGATCGGCAGCACGAGGTTGAAGGAAAAGATCACCACCCCGATGCCGATCAGCAGGGTGGTCGGGATGTTGATCAGGGTCTCGACGTCCCAGCGGATGTCGAGCCGGTCGACGACACGGTGCAGCAGGTAGGGAATCAGCAGCACCTTGAGTACGAAGGTCAGGCCGGCCGACAGGTAGAGGTCGTGCTGGTGCGTCACGTAGCCGACCACGGCGGTGACCAGCGCCAGCGTCGCGCCCTGCATCGTGAACAGGTTGATCAGCGACACGATGCGGCGCTGCGCGATCATCGCGAACGCGAGCAGCAGCAGCACCGCGCCGAGCAGGTTGACGAACTGGGTCAGCAGCTGGCTCATGTCAATGGCTCAGGAGCAATTGCACCAGCATGCCGATCACCGCCAGCAGAAAGGCGGTCCCCAGGAATTCGGGCACGCGGAAGATGCGCATCTTGGCGCTCAGGGTCTCCAGCAAGGCCAGCAGAAAGCCGCCGATGGCGAGCTTGAACACCAGCACGGCCAGTGCCGGCAGCATCGCCGCCGGCGCCTGGACCTCGGCGACGCCCCAGGGGAAGAACAGCGCCAGCCCGATGCACGAGTACGCGAACAGCTTGAGGCTCGCGGCCCACTCGAGCAGCGCCAGATGGCGGCCCGAGTACTCGAGGATCAGCGCTTCGTGGATCATCGTGAGCTCGAGGTGCGTGGCCGGGTTGTCGATCGGCACGCGCGCGTTCTCCGCCAGCGACACCATCGTGAAGGCGACGCCGGCAAAGGCCAGGCTGGGATAGATCGCCAGCTCGCGATGGGTCAGCGTCTGCACGATGGTGGTGAGCGAGGTCGACTTGGAGATCAGCGCGGCCGAGAACAGCACCATCAGCAACGCCGGTTCGGCGAGAAATCCGACCAGCATCTCGCGGCGCGCGCCCATGCTGCCGAAGCCGACGCCGATGTCCATCGCGGCCAGCGAGATGAACACGCGCGCCAGCGCGAACAGCCCGACCAGCGCGATCGCGTCGGCGGCGGGCGCCAGCGGCAGGTCGACCGACAGCGTGGGGGTGATGGCGCAGGCCAGCACCATGCAGCCGAACATCACGTAGGGCGCGGTGCGGAACAGCCGCGACGCGTGGTCGGCCACCACCGACTCCTTGTTGAACAGCTTGTGCAGCACCCGGTACGGCTGCCACAGCGCGGGAGCCGACCGGTTCTGCAGCCAGGCGCGCCATTGGTTGACCCAGCCGGTCAGCAGCGGAGCCAGCAGGATCGCGATCACGACCTCGATCGATTGCGACAGGAATCCGGCGAAGTTCATCCCCGCCTCACTGCGACACCACCAGCAGCGTCGCGACCAGCGTCACGAAGCTGTACAGCAGGTAGACGGAAATGCGGCCCTGCTGCATCTTTCCGAACAGGCGCGCGAGGGCCTGGGTGAGCTGGATGATCGGAACGTAGAGCCAGTACCAGAAATGGTCCTCGATCGTGACGCGGTAGCGCGGCTGCGCGTCGAACGGGGTCGGCAGCTCGCGCCGCATCCGGAAGAACGGCTCGAAGATCTGGCGGATCGGCTGGCCGAAGCCCTCGGCCGTGTCCTGCATGCGCGCGGTCACCCACGGATAGCCGCAGGCCCAGGGCAGGCCGCGGCGCATCCGCCCGTGGTAGAACGCGCGCACCAGCAGGTACGCGAGCGCAAAGCTCGCCAGGATGCCGAGCAGAAAGATCATCGGGCCATAGCTCGCCTGCTGCAGGCTGTTCGGCGCCAGCAGCCACCCGCCGCCCGCAACCCGGGCGCCCAGGCCCGAGTGGACGAGCTGCTGTGTGACCGGATCGATCCACTGGATGAACTGGGTCGGCAGCAGGCCGAGCCCGATGCAGCCGAGCACCAGCCACACCATGCCGGCGCGCTCCCAGCCGCCGGCATCGTGGGCGTGCGCGAGCTTGTCCTCGCGCGGCTGGCCGAGGAAGATCACGCCGAAGAACTTGACCATCGTGTAGCCGGCCAGCGCCGCCACCAGCGCGATCAGCGCGGCGACCACCGGGATCAGCATGGTCAGCAGCGGCACCGGCAGCCCGGTCGTGAACAGGAAGCTCTGCAGCAGCAGCCATTCCGACACGAAACCGCCGAGCGGCGGCAGGCCGGCGCTGGCCAGCACGCCCAGCAGCATCAGCCAGCCCACCCAGGGCATGGTCCGGATCAGGCCGCCCAGCTTGCCCAGGCTTCGCTCCGACGTGGCGTGCAGCACGCTGCCGGTGCCGAGGAACAGCAGGCTCTTGAAGCAGGCGTGGCTGGCAACGTGGTAGAGCGTCGCCGTCAGGGCCAGCGCGGCCAGGGGCTTCATGCCGTAGCCCGAGAAGATCAGCGTCAGGCCCATGCCGGCGAACAGCAGCCCCATGTTCTCGATCGACGAATAGGCCAGCAGCCGCTTCATGTCGGTCTGCACGGCGGCAAACACCACGCCGACCATCGCGGTGACCAGGCCGACGGCCAGCAGCACCCCGCCCCACCACCACAGCTGCAGGTGCAGCAGATCCAGAGACACGCGCAGCAGGCCGTAGATGGCGGTGTTGAGCATGACGCCGCTCATCATCGCCGACACCGGCGACGGCGCGGCCGGGTGCGCCTCGGGCAGCCAGACGTGCAGCGGCAGGATGCCGGCCTTGGCGCCGAAGCCGAACAGCGCCAGCAGGAAACCGACCGATGCCCAGAACGGCGTCAGCGCCTGCGCCCGCATGTTGCCGAACGTGTAGTCGCCGGTATTGGCCTGCAGCACGGCGAAGCACAGCAGCACCGCGATCGCGCCGATGTGCGCCATCACGATGTAGAGGTAGCCGGCGCTGCGCACCTCGGCAATGCGGTGGTTCGCCGTCACCAGGAAGAACGACGACAGCGCCATCGTCTCCCACATCACCATGAACGAATAGGCGTCGTCGGCCAGCACGACCCCGGCCATGCTGGCCAGGAACACGTGGTACTCCAGGCACAGCAGGCCCGGCGGCGTGCCCTCGCCCCTGCGGAAGTAGCCCGCCGCGAAGACGGAAATACCGGCCCCGGCGGCGCCGATGACCATCAGGAAATAGGCGGCGAGGCTGTCCAGCCGCAGATGGAACGGCAGCGCCGGCAGGCCGATGGGGAGCACCGCCACCTCGGGCGTGCCGGACAGCGCGCTCACCGCAAGGCCGAACAGCGCGAGCCCGAGCAGTCCGCCGACCGGAAAGAGCACCTGGGCCACCAGGGCGAATCGACGCAGCGCGAAAACCCCGGCGACGCCCACGAGCAGCCAGGCCAGCAGCACCACGAGCATCCAGTCGAGGCAAAGCCATTGCGGCACGGGGACCAGACCGCTCACCGCTCAGCTCGCTCAGCCATTCGCGCGCTTCGTACGCCCTGCGCGCCGCTTGGCGGGCGCCGGAGCGCCGTCCTTCGCAGGCGGCTTCGCCTCGGGCGCAGCGGCCTCGCCGGCAGGCGCGGATGGGTTCGCGATCAGCCCGCTGGCCACGTACTGGACGCCATGCTGGGCCAGGTACTCGCGGATGAGCTGCCGCACCACCTGCGACGGCGTCAGGTCCTGCTGCGCGCACAGGCGCTCGAACGCCGCCTTCTTGTTCGGATCGATGAGCAGCGTCAGCCGCGCCGTCTTGAGCTCCATGCACCCTCGTTATGGTAATGATATTACCATGCCAGGCACATTATAGATGAATGGCAGCCCAGCGCCTGACCGGAACGCGCCCCCGGTAAAATCGACGCAAGAGGCCCTCGCATGCACATCTTCCGCTACCCCGACTACGAATCCGACACCACCCGGTTCATCGACCAGCTCAGGACCGAGCGGCCGAACCTGGAAGCCGGGCAGCGCTTCGGCCGCGCGCTGCTGTGGGACAAGAACGTGGACCGCGCGGCCTGGGTCGGCTACCGCAAAGCGCGGGTACCGCAGAAGCCCTACGTGTACTACGACAACGTCAGGAACGCGCCGGACGGCGACGAGCCGCAGCCGGCCGGCGACAAGGCCTGATGCACACGCTGTCCGAGGCCGAGGCCCTGCAGGCGTCGGCCGATGATTCGGCCGCGATGCCGCAGGTGGTGGACCAGGTCGCGCTCGCGCGGCTCTATGGCGAGCCGCTGTTCGCGCTGCCGCAGGACCTGTACATCCCGCCGGACGCGCTCGAAG
>JAFECV010000520.1 GCA_018241985.1 Pseudomonadota bacterium
GCTATCCCCTTCGATGGCGTTGGCAGGCCCTGGTTTTTCTACGCCGCGATGTCGGGCGGCTCGGCTTGGCACAGCTGCAACCCGAGCCAGCTCTGCAGCAGCGTGAACACCGGTCCGCTGTCGGGCTCGTTGAAGATCTCGTGATACGCCGCGTCGAAGCAGCGCGCGGTCACGACCCCGGGCGGCGCGGCGCGCGCGAACGCGGCGCTGCCGGCGGGATTCACCAGCCGGTCCTGGCCGGCCCACATCAGCAGCGTCGGCACGCGCCAGTTCGGCGCCGCGCGCACCGTGGCCGGGCCCGCGGTCGCGATGAAGCCGGCCAGCCGCGCCGCGATCCGGTCGTGCACCAGCGGATCGGCGCGGTAGGCCGCGATCACCGCCGGGTCGCGCGACAGGTACGGGAGCTTCAGGCCGTTGCCGATGCGCAGGTTCGGCGCCAGCCGCGGCAGCGTCGCGACCAGCAGTTTCTGCACGCTGTTCAGGCCGGCATCGAGCGCCGGCGACGACAGCACCAGCGCATCCACCGGCCGCATCGCCAGCGCGACGAAGCGCGCCGCGACCAGCCCGCCCAGGCTGTGCCCGATCAGCACCAGCGGCAACTGCTGCTGGCGGCGGCGCGCCATCTGCGCGCGGGTCGCGTCGACGATGTCGGCCAGGTCGTCGAGCAAGCGGGTGTCCGAACTCAGGCCGCCGCGCGGGCCGCTCGACGCGCCGTGGCCCCAATGGTCGTAGCCGCGCACCGCGAGGCCCCAGTCGGTGAGCCGGCGCGCCACATGGTCGTAGCGCCCCATGTGCTCGCCCAGGCCGTGCACCAGGATCGCGACCGCGCGCGGATGCTTGGGCCAGTGCCAGTCGTACAACGCGAGGTTCTGGCCGTCGGCGGCGGTGAAGCTGGTGACCTCGGCATGCGTGATGCCGGGTTGGACGGGGTTCATGGCTTGAGCGACTCCCGAGGTTGAGCGGCGCCGTTCGGCGACGCGGGGATGGAGGCCGGGGTAGAGGCTGGTGGGGCCGAGGTTGCAGTCGGCTTCGGCACCAGCGTCACCTCGAGTCCCTGCGGCACGACCTTGAAGCTGCCCAGCGTGTAGCCGAAGCGGTCCGCCAGCGCGACCTCGTCGGACTTGAGGCGATGCAGCGGAAAGTCATTGAGCAGCTGCTCGGCGAGCAGCGGCGCGTACTGCTGGACCGCCGGCTGGTACGCGGCTGGAATCCCGTCCATGCGGAGGCGCTCGAGCTGCACCTGGGTCATCCGGATCGTGTCGTCGCCGGGCTCGAAGCGCAGCCCGTAATCGAGCTGCAGCATGCCGCTGTAGCGATCGGCCATCAGCTGCCCCGCCACCTCGACCCGGAGCGCGGTCGCGAGGCGGTTGCGCCCGGGCAGCAGCATCAGGCGCGGGTCGCTCAGGCGCAGCTCCAGCAGTTCGCCCAGGCCCTCGCGGTACGGGAAGCGCTGGTCCAGCGCCTGCTGCAGTTGTCGCTGCGGGATGGTGTAGTGCAAAGGCCCGAGGCCGAGCTGCATCGCCGCGGGCGTGGTCGGCATCAGGATCGCCGCCAGGGACAGCGCCCAGATTGCAAGCCAGCAGCGCGGGAACTTCATCGGTCCGGAATGAGTCGGTTGAGGTAATTGTGCACGTGTGCACGCGCGGCAACGCGCTCGCGGCAGAAACAGTAACTAGTTCTCGCTCATTGCGCGTTCATTGCCGCGGCAACGGTTGGCCGCAGGGCGCGGGGCGCGCACAATGGTCTGCAGAAATGCGGTCGCCCCCGGCGCCGGGCGCCGCGAAGGGAGTCGCCATGATCTCGAACCCGACACCAAACCTGCTGCACCGCTCGGCCTCCGTTGCAGTACTTGCACTGCTGCTGACCGCCGGCGCGATGGCACCGGTCGCCCCGGCCCGGGCCGACGACGGCACCGGGCTGTACGTGGGCGGCTCGGCGCTGTTCGGCAACGTCAGCGATCTGGGCGGCAAGGTCGATGCGGCGCTCGCGAACCAGGGCCTGGCCGCGCAGACCTCGGCCGATTCGTGGAGCGTCAACCCCGGCCTTCGGCTTGGCTACCAGTTCACGCCGAATTTCGCGCTCGAGGGCAGCTACGACCGGCTC
>JAFECV010000521.1 GCA_018241985.1 Pseudomonadota bacterium
GGCGTGATGGCGGTGCTGCGCGAGCAGCGCATCGGCCTGGGCGACAACTGGCTGCGCCACGTGCACGACGTCAAGCAGCGCCACCGCAGCCGCTGGATGCACCTGTGCACGGCCGATCAGGAAAGCACGCTGTGCGAGATGAACGTGATCGAGCAGGTGGGCCACGTGGCCGAAACCACCGTGGTGCAGGACGCCTGGGCGCGCGGCCAGGAGCTGTCGGTGCACGGCTGGTGCTATGGCCTGAAGGACGGCCTGGTGAAGGACCTGGGCGTGACCATGTCGCGCCCCGAGCACGTGGTGCCGGTCTACACCGAGGCCATCAAGCGCTATCCGCGCCAGCCGCTCAAACCCGCTGCATAAAGCGCACGATGCCGCTCACCGTCGAACAAGCCGCGCTGGCGCAGGCGCTGGCCCAGGCGATGGTCGACGGCTTCAACCGCCACTACCGGCTGTTCCGCGCCGAATCGGCGCGCGCGAAGCACCGCTTCGAGACGGCGGACTGGCACGGTCAGCAGCGCGCGCAGCGCGAGCGCATCGAGTTCTACGACCTGCGGGTGCGCGAATGCTTCACGCGGCTCGAGCGCGAGTTCAAGGCCGGCGAGCTGACCATGGACGTCTGGCAGCAGGTCAAGCTCCACTACATCGGGCTGCTGGTCGACCACCTGCAGCCGGAGCTGGCGGAGACCTTCTTCAACTCGGTCACGACCCGCATCCTGCACCGCACCCACTTCCACAACGACTTCATCTTCGTGCGCCCGGCGGTCAGCACCGAGTACATCGAGAACCCGGAGCGCACCGCGCGGCCGACCTGGCGTTCGTACTACCCGCGCGCCGAGACGCTGCGCGCGGTGCTCGCGCAGACCGTGCGCGACTTCGACCTGCGCCGCCCGTTCGAGGATCTGGAGCGCGACGCGGCGCGGGTGGAGGCCCGCCTGGTCGCGCAGCTGCGCGGCGCCCGGCTGCGCGCGAACTTCCAGCTGCAGGTGCTCTCGGGCCTGTTCTTTCGCAACAAGGGCGCGTACCTGGTCGGCAGGATCATCAACGGCTTCGCCGCGATCCCGTTCGCGCTGCCGATCCTGCACAACCGGCGCGGCCGGCTCGTGATCGACGCCGCGCTGTTCGGCGAAGACGATCTGCTGATGCTGTTCAGCTTCGCCCGCGCCTACTTCATGGTCGACATGGAGATCCCGTCGGCCTGGGTCGAATTCCTGCGCGGCCTGATGCCGAGAAAGCCGCGCGCCGAGATCTACAGCGCGCTCGGCCTGGCCAAGCAGGGCAAGACGCTGTTCTACCGCGACTTCCTGCAGCACCTGCGCTACTCGAGCGACAAGTTCCGGATCGCGCCCGGCATCCGCGGCATGGTGATGCTGGTGTTCGACCTGCCGAGCTTTCCCTATGTCTTCAAGCTGATCCGCGATCATTTTCCGCCGCAGAAGGACATCTCGCGCGAGCAGATCAAGGCCAAGTACCTGCTGGTCAAGCAGCACGACCGGGTCGGGCGCATGGCCGACACGCTCGAGTACCGGCTCGTCGCGTTCCCGCTCGAACGCTTCGAGGGCGAGCTGCTCCATGAAATCCGCAAGTTCGCGCCGAGCCAGCTCGAGATCAGCGAGCGCGGCGGCCGCGCCGAGGTGATCCTCTCGCACGTCTACATCGAGCGGCGCATGGTGCCGCTGAACGTCTACCTGCAGGAGGCGTTCGAGCTCGGGCCCGACGACCCGCGCGCCAGGCCGCAGATCGAGCGCATCGTGGTCGAGTACGGAAACGCGATCAAGGACCTGGTCGCGGCCAATATCTTTCCCGGCGACATGCTGTGGAAGAACTTCGGCGTCACGCGCAACGGCAAGGTCGTGTTCTACGACTACGACGAGATCGAATACCTGACCGACTGCAATTTCCGCCGCGTGCCGCCGGCGCGCTGCGAGGAGGACGAGCTCTCCGGCGAGGTCTGGTACCCGGTCGGCCCGCACGACGTGTTTCCCGAGAGCTTCGCGCCATTCCTGCTCGGCCATCCGCAGGTGCGCGAGGTGTTCCTCGCGCACCACGCGGACCTGCTCGACGCCGACTTCTGGCAGTCGCACAAGGAGCGGATTGCCGCCGGCC
>JAFECV010000522.1 GCA_018241985.1 Pseudomonadota bacterium
AAGGCATGCGCGTGCCGGCGGACGGCGTGCTCGACAGCGCGGACTGCCGGGTGGACGAAGCGCTGCTGTCGGGCGAGTCGGCGCCGCTACGCAAACGCCGCGGCGACGCGCTCACCGGCGGCAGCATGGTGATCGAGGGCCCGGCCATCCTGCGTGTCGAGCGCGTCGGCGCCGAGACCGCGCTCGCCGGCATCGCGGCGCTGGTCGCGCGGGCGCAGAGCGAGCGCCCGCGCCTGGCGCGGGCCGGCGAACGCGCCGCGGCAGGGTTCGTGCTGCGCACGCTGGCCCTGGCCGCGCTCTGCGCCGTCGGCTGGAGCGTTTTCAACCCCGCGCGCGCCTTCGCGGCCACGCTCGCCGTGCTGGTCGTGTCGTGCCCGTGCGCGTTCGCGCTCGCGGTGCCGGCCGCGATCACGCGCGCACTGGCGGTGCTGGCCCGGCAGGGCGTGTTCATCGTCCACAGCGACGCGGTCGAGAACCTGGCGCTGGCGAACCACGCCGTGTTCGACAAGACCGGCACGCTGACCGAGGCGCATCTCGAGCTGGAGGCCGTCGAAGCCGCGGACCGTGCGTCGGCGCTCTCACTGGCGGCGGCGCTGGCGCGCGGCAGCCGCCATCCGGTGGCGCAGGCGCTGGTGCGCGCGGCCTCTGGCCTCGCCGTCGAGACCGCCGGCGACGTGCGCACGGTCGAAGGCGGCGGCCTCTCGGGCATGGTCGCCGGCCGCGCTTACCGGCTGGGCAGCCCGGCCTTTGCGCTGGGCGCCGCGCAGCAGGACGATCGCGATGCGGTGATCCTGGCCGGCGAACAAGGCGTGGTCGCTGCGTTCAGCTTGAGCGAGCGGCTGCGCCCCGGTGCGCGCGAGGCCGTGGCGGCGCTGCTCGCCAGCGGGGTCGCGGTCGAGATCGTCAGCGGCGACGCCGCGGCGAAGGTCGCGCGCGTCGCGGAACGCTTGGGGCTCACGCAATGGCGCGCGCGCCAGAGCCCGGCCGCCAAGCTCGAGCGTCTGCGCGAACTGCGCGCCGGCGGCGCGCGCGTGCTGGCCGTCGGCGACGGCATCAACGATGCGCCCGTGCTCGCCGGCGCCGACATCGCCGTGGCACTGGCCTCGGGGGCCGAACTGGCACAGGCCGCGGGCGACGTCATCCTCGATGGCAGCCATCTGGCAGCCCTGCCCGAAGCGCGCGCGATCGCGCGCCAGACGTTGGCCGTGCTGCGCCAGAACCAGCGCTGGGCGCTGGGCTACAACCTGGCGGTGATACCGGTCGCCGCACTCGGCTTCGTGCCGCCCTGGCTGGCCGCGATCGGCATGTCGCTGAGTTCGCTCCTTGTCGTGCTCAATGCGCTGCGCATCGGCCGGCGCACGCCGGCCGCGCCCGTGCCCGCACCCGCAGCCGCCGACCTGAGTCACGTCGCATGAACATCCTGGTCGTGATGATTCCGCTGTCGATCGTGCTGCTGATCGGCGCCGGCGCCTTTTTCTTCTGGGCGGTCGAGCACGATCAGTTCGACGACATGGACACGCCGCGGCTGCTGCCGCTGCTCGACGAGCCGCCTCCGCCTGACGAGCCGCACGAATGAACGGCGTGCTGACGATCGGCGCCGCGCTGCTGCTGGGCCTGGCCGCCAGCGGCCACTGCCTGGTCATGTGCGGCGGCATCTCCGCCGCTTTAGGCATCGCCACGGTCAAGGACGCCAGCGGCCGCCCGCGCCCGCGGCTGCTGGTGGGCTACCAGCTCGGCCGTGTCGCCTCGTATTCCCTGGCCGGCTTGCTGCTCGGCGGGGTGTTCGGCGGCCTGCTCGGCCTGCTCGATACCGACAACCTGCGCCGGAGTCTCCGCGTCGTCGCCGCCGGCGCGCTGCTGCTCGGGGCGCTGGTCGCATTCGGAAGCGTGCGCGAGATCGGCTTCGGCGCCGGCCGGCGCCTGTGGTCGCACGTCGCGCCGCTCGGGCGCCGGCTGCTGCCGGTGACGACGCTGCCGCGCTCGTTCGCGTTCGGCATGGTCTGGGGCTTCATGCCGTGCGGCTTCGTCTACACGGTGCTGCTGATCGCGACCGTGCAACTGGACGCCGCCCGCAGCGCCTTGACGATGGCCGCGTTCGGA
>JAFECV010000523.1 GCA_018241985.1 Pseudomonadota bacterium
GGTTGATCATCAGCCCTGCGTCCTGCCCCACGACCACCCGCTTGACGTGGACCTCGCCGGTAGTCCTGTTGACATCGACATCTGCCACCCAGGCGGACCATGCCGCCGCGGACCCCGGCCATTTGCCGTGCACATAGCGTGCATAGGCGACGCCCTGTCAGTGCAGCCAGTCATTGGTCGCGCCCTGCTGTCGAGGCTCGGTGTGCGACCGCTAGCCTGCGCGCTCTGCGGTGGCCGCGAGCAATTCATGGGCGCGCGGATCCTTTAGGTGCCGCAGCCGGAACTCGACCGGGTCGGCGCCCGCCTCGGTGGCAAGCTCGTCGATGTAGGACTCGTGCGCGAAAGAATTCGGCAGCGCCGACACGCCCCGCAGCCACGAGGCGCGCAGTATCGGCGCCATGTCGTTGACAGTGACGCGCAGGTTGTCGATATCGTACGGAGGTCGCGCGCTGCGGTCTCCCATTTGGAAGGCCCGCGCGATTGGCTCGATCGTGCGGGTGAGCAACAGCGCCAGCGTCGGCGCATCGTTGGAGGGATAGCAGGTGGAGAAGTCGTAGGCTGCGATGGAGCCGTTTGTGTTCAATCCGCCGCGCAGTTGCATCCATTGAGCCGCTCCCTTGGGCTCCCACAGGTGCTCCTGCTCCCGGCTGAGCTGTACGCGAACCGGTGCGCCCACCACTCGCGATAGAAGCGCTGCATCGGCCGCCACATCGTCGGCGCAATTGCGGCCGTAGCAGCCGGCGGCTTCCATGCGTACCACTTCGATGGCCACGTCGGGCACACCCATCAGGCGCGATAGGTCGGCGCGCAGCACATGCGGGTTCTGTGTGCCGGCATGGACGGTCAGCGCGTGCGGCACTGCATCGGCGCCGCGCCAGTCGGCCAATGCGCACGACGGTCCGATGGATGCATGCATCTGGTAGGGCCAGACGTAAGTGCGAGCCATCGAGCTCGCGGTATTCGCCAGCGCGCCTTCGACGTCACCTTCGTCCACCAGTTGGCGCGGCGTCGCGGGGTT
Source organism: Pseudomonadota bacterium (assembly GCA_018241985.1). Taxonomy (GTDB): domain Bacteria; phylum Pseudomonadota; class Gammaproteobacteria; order Burkholderiales; family Burkholderiaceae_C; genus Rhodoferax_A. The sequence goes on from JAFECV010000523.1 coordinate 1,019, forward strand.
GCCGCGCAACGCCTGCCCGAGGTCGTCGAGCACGGGCAAGTTGGGGAACGGCTTCCAGCGCACCACCAGCTCGGTGGCGGCTCGCTCGGCATGATCCTCGCGCTCGGCCACAATGCCGACGAAATCGCGTATCACCACAACCGCGCGAATGCCCGGGATGTGCGCGATCGAGCCCTCGTCGACCGACTCGAGTGTGTTGCCGATGAAGTCGCCGTGGTCAGCGCCGGCATAGGGCGGACGCACGACACGGCCGTGCAGCATGCCAGGCACGCGCATGTCGTGCACGAAGCAGAGCTCGCCAAAGACCTTGGCCGGGATGTCGACGCGCGGGCTAGGCTGACCCACCACCCGATATTCGGCCACCGGTTTGACCGCCACGCTCGAATCGAGGCGAAGCTCGATGTGCTCGCCGCGCAGCAGTTCGCCGTAACCCAGGCATCGCGCGGGATTGACGCGCAGCCGCACCGCACCCGCCTCCACCATAAGCCCGGCGGTCGGCACACCGAGCCGTTCTGCAGCCCGTTCCAGCAGGAAGGCGCGCGCCTGTGCGGCGGCTTGGCGCAGCGGCACCGCATGGATCTGGATCGAGGCACTCGCGATGGTAAGGCCCCGATTCGGCGCCCGCGCGGTGTCGCCCAGCACCATCTCGACCTGTGCCATCGTGACGTCGAGCTCCTCGGCCACGATCTGCGTGAGCGCGGTGCGGATACCCGTGCCCAGGTCCACATGGCCGTTCAGCGCCACGACCCGGCCGTCGTCCCACACGGAAAGCAGCAACTCGACACCTTCGGCCGGGTTGCCCGCCACGGCGGGCGGCTGCCCAGGCGCGGACGGCAGGGCAGGGGGCGGATCGCGGGTGACGATCAGAACACCCTTCGCCTGCAGGAAATCGCGTCGGGTGCGCAGCTGATGCACGCGCGAGTTCACCGGCGCTCCTTTGGGCTGCGGCGTCGCACGGTCAGCAGCGCGACGGTCGTCATGATCATGCCGTTGACGCAGTAGCCGCATTGGGCAGCCTGCTCGTCGATGAAGGCCTGCTGCACCGGATGCGGTGCGCGCGCGTCGCCCAGCCCTTC
>JAFECV010000524.1 GCA_018241985.1 Pseudomonadota bacterium
CCGGCAAGGGGCTGTCGGGCGGCCGCGTGGTGGTGCGCCCGAGCATCGACTTCCGCGGCGTCGCGACCGAGAACATCATCGTCGGCAACACCGTGATGTACGGCGCGACCGCCGGCGAGGCGTTCTTCGGCGGCGTCGCCGGCGAGCGCTTCGCGGTGCGGCTGTCGGGCGCGTCCGCGGTGGTCGAGGGCACCGGCGACCACGGCTGCGAGTACATGACCGGCGGAACGGTGGTGGTGCTCGGCAGGACCGGGCGCAACTTCGCGGCCGGCATGAGCGGCGGCATCGCCTACGTGTACGACGAGGACGGGCAGTTCGACCGGCGCTGCAACACCTCGATGGTCACGCTGGAAAAGGTGCAGAGCAGCGCCGAGCAGCAGGCCGAAGGCGATCGGGCGCTATGGCACCGCGGGCAGACCGACGAGGAGCAACTGCGCCAGCTGCTGGAAGAGCACAACCGCTGGACCGGCAGCCGGCGCGCGCGCGAACTGCTCGACGACTGGGCCCGTGCGCGCACGCGCTTCGTCAAGGTGTTCCCGAACGAATACCGGCGCGCGATGCCCGAGCTCGCGGCCCGCGCGGAAATCTCGGCAAAAGCGGCTATAGCGAAGATGCAGCCTTCACAGGTTGCTTCTAAAAACGTAGCAGTGACCGCCAAATGAATGAATACTCCCTCTCCCTCTGGGAGAGGGTGGGGGTGAGGGCACGCGGCGCCCGTCACGCGGTGCGTGTGTGTCCCCATCCCAACCTTCCCTCATAGGGGAAGGAGTCATTACTTCAACGCCTTGAACCGCATCCGGTGCGGTTGGGCGCCCTCTTCGCCCAGGCGCTTCTTCTTGTCGGCTTCGTACTCCTGGTAGTTGCCGTCGAAGAACACCCACTGGCTGTCGCCCTCGGCGGCGAGGATGTGGGTGCAGATGCGGTCGAGGAACCAGCGGTCGTGGCTGATCACCATCACGCAGCCGGCGAATTCGAGCAGCGCGTCTTCGAGCGCGCGCAGGGTTTCGACGTCGAGGTCGTTGCTCGGCTCGTCCAGCAGCAGCACGTTGCCGCCCTGCATCAGCGTCTTGGCCAGGTGCAGGCGGCCGCGCTCGCCGCCTGACAACAGCCCGACCTTCTTCTGCTGGTCCTGGCCGTTGAAGTTGAAGCGTCCGCAGTACGCGCGGCTCGGCATCTGGAACTTGCCGACGGTGATGATGTCCAGGCCGCCCGAGATGTCCTCCCACACCGTCTTGTCGTTGGCCAGCGCGTCGCGGCTCTGGTCGACGAAGGCCAGTTGCACGGTCTTGCCGATGGCGACCTCGCCGGCGTCGGGCTGCTCCTTGCCGGCGATCAGCTTGAACAGCGTGGACTTGCCCGCACCGTTCGGGCCGATGATGCCGACGATGGCGCCGGCCGGCACCTTGAAGCTCAGGTTGTCGATCAGCAGGCGGTCGCCGAAGCTCTTGGACACGCCCTTGAACTCGATCACCTCGGAGCCCAGGCGCTCGGCCACCGGGATGAAGATCTCCTGCGTCTCGTTGCGCTTCTGGTATTCGTAGTCGGACAACTCCTCGAAGCGCGCCAGCCGCGCCTTCGATTTCGCCTGGCGGCCCTTGGGGTTCTGGCGCGCCCACTCGAGCTCCTTCTTCATCGCCTTCATGCGCGCGTCTTCGGTCTTCTTCTCCTGCAGCAGGCGGTCTTCCTTCTGCTCGAGCCAGCTCGAATAGTTGCCCTTCCACGGAATGCCCTGGCCGCGGTCGAGCTCCAGGATCCACTCGGCCGCGTTGTCGAGAAAGTAGCGGTCGTGCGTGATCGCGACCACGGTGCCGGGAAAGCGCTTGAGGAAAATCTCCAGCCACTCCACGCTCTCGGCGTCGAGGTGATTCGTCGGCTCGTCGAGCAGCAGCATGTCGGGCTTGGACAGCAGCAGCTTGCACAGCGCGACGCGGCGCTTCTCGCCGCCGGAGAGGTTCTTGATCTGCGCGTCCCACGGCGGCAGGCGCAGCGCGTCGGCGGCGATCTCGAGCTGGTGCTCGCTGTCGGTGCCGGCGGCGGCGATCACGGCCTCCAACTTGCCCTGCTCCTCGCTCAGCGCGTCGAAG
>JAFECV010000525.1 GCA_018241985.1 Pseudomonadota bacterium
ACCAAAGTGGCCCGACCCCGTTCGTCGGCGGAGCTGGTCAGGCAGATGGCGATCGATTACTCGCATGCCGGGTCGGTTCTGCGCGCTGACGGAGTAAAGCCGCAATAGGCGCCCGACAAAGTTGCGGGCCGGGCTGTCCGGCGCCTGAGAGTACGCGCCTCGGCCGGCACGGCGCCGCAGTGCTGTGACCACCGGCGGCTTCACCATCGATCGCATTCACCAGAAAGACGTGCCATGAGCATCAACGTAGAAACCGACTTCCTCGCCCTGGCCGAGGCCTTCTGGCGCGGCGAGGCAGACCTGATGGGCCGCGACCATCCGGTCACCGGCCAGTATCCCGGCGCGCAGGAGATCGCCCCCGGCCTGCTGTACTTCAAGGGCGTGGCCGCGATCTCGGTGATCGATACCGGCGCCGGCCTGGTCATGATGGACGCGGGCACCCGCAATGACATGGACCGGGTCTACCAGGCCGTGCGCGCCTGGCGCCCCGATGCACCCTTGGTGGCCGCCGTGTTCTCGCAACACCACCTCGATCACATCTGGTCCACGCGGCGCTTCGAAAGCGAAGCGGCCGGGCGCGGCTGGGCAGCCCCGGTCGTGTATGCCCACAGCCTGATGCCGCAGCACCTGGATCGGTACCGCCGCACCGCCGGCTGGATCGATTCGGTCAAGGCACGCCAGTTCTCGCGGGTGCTGGCGGCGGCCGAGAACCCCACCGACTACCGCTACCCCGACGTGACCTTCGACGATCGGCTGACGTTCAAGGTGGGCCGGTACACGTTCGAGCTGCACCATGCGCGCGGCGAGACGGACGACCACGTCTGGGGCTGGGTGCCCGAGCGCCGCTGGCTGTTCCCGGGCGACCTGTTCATCTGGGCCGTGCCCAACGCCGGCAATCCCCAGAAGGTGCAACGCTACTGCGAGGAATGGGCTGTCGCCTTGCGCAAGATGGCTGGCTGCGGTGCCGAGATGATGGTCTGCGGCCACGGCCTGCCGATCATCGGCACCGATCGCATCCAGCAGGCGCTGCTGGAGACCGCCGAATACCTGGAATCGCTGGAGCGCCAGACCCTCGCGCTGATGAACCGCGCGGCCTCGCTGGACGACATCCTGCAGCAGGTCAAGCCGCCGGCCCACCTGGCCCACCGGCCCTACCTGCAGCCCATCTACGACGACCCTCAATTCCTCGTGCGCAACATCTGGCGCCGCTATGGCGGCTGGTGGGACGGCGAGGCGGACACGCTGCTGCCCGCGCCGCGCAGGCAGCAGGCGATCGAATGGATCGCGCTGGCCGGCGGCGTGCAACCGGTACTGAAACGCGTGGAGCAACTGGTGGCCGAAGGCCAGTTGCAGCTGGCCAGCCACCTGGTCGAAATGGCCGTGCTGGCCGAGCCCGACTCCAGGGCCGGGCACGAAGCGCGGGCCAGGATCTATGCGGCACGGGCCGACGAGGAACCCTCCACCATGGCGCGCGGCATCTTCAACCACTTCGCCCGATCCAGCCGGACGCTGCAGCGCGACGTGCTGGCGCTCCAGGGCGTCGCGGGCGCTCTGGCCAAGGGAACGGCGTGAAGCAGGAAAGCCTGGAGGAGCGGGTATACGATGCCTTCGTGTTCGGACTGCCAATCTACGAGCTGGCGCGCACCCGCCACAACGACCTGAACGGCGCGCTGGGAGCGCCGCCGCTGGCGCCCAACACCGCGCGGCATGGGCGCTCGCTGTCCGGCGCCGACGACCGCTGGATCACCACGCCCAACAACGACACGCTGTACTCCCGGGCCTGGCTGGACCTGTCCAGGGGACCGGTGACCGTGACGGTGGATGCCCAGCCCCGCGGACGGTACTGGTCGGTCGCCCTGATGGATGCGTCGACGCGCCACTTCGGGATGCTGGGCCAGCGCCTGCACGGCGCAGGACCGGCCCGGATCACCCTGGCCGGCCCGCGGGGCGATGCCTCCAATGCCAAAGGACCGGCGGTTCACGCACCCAGCAACGACGTGTGGCTGCTGGCGCGCTGGATCGTCGACGGCGAGCAAGACCTGCCCGAGGCGCAGGCCATGCAGGACCGGATGTCGATCA
>JAFECV010000526.1 GCA_018241985.1 Pseudomonadota bacterium
CGGCCGGGCCAAGCCCGATCCGCGGCGGTCGCTGGCACGGCCTGCTCCGCGGCCACTCGAACCCGTTTCATGCGACGCGAGGGGCGGGCCGGCAGCACCCGCGTTCCAGCGCACGATGGCGCCCCGCGCTGCGCTGGCTGATCGCCGCGGCGGCATTCGGCTGGGCCGGCGCCGCGCTGGCCTGGAGCGAGCACACGTACGGCACCTGGCAGGCGCTCGCGGTCATGCCGGCGATCCGGGATGCGGCCCCTGTCAAGGTGGAGAGCCTGGACGCCTTTCTCGCGGCCGAGGACACCGGACTGGCCGCGTTGCTGGCGCGGGACGAGCAATGGGAACGCACCCACGTGCCGACCTACCCGCCGCGCCCGGCTGCGCTCGCTTACGAGGCCGGCGGGCCGGCCGCGACCCGACGCCAGCGCTTTCTCGCGGCGCTGCGGATCAACCCGAACTGCGAACTGCCGCTGTACTTGCAACTGCGGCCCGGCATGCAGCCGCCCGCGGGCCAGGTCGTGCCATGGACCGAGGTGACCACGCTCCGGCACGAGACCACCGCGCGCGACCAGAGCTTCGTGCGGCTGCGCGAAGGCGAATCGGTGCGGGTGCTGGGCGTGATCGCCAGCGCGTCGGGCGAGCCCGACGACGGCCTCGACATCGGCCTGTGGGACGACAACGGCACGCCCTGGGGCCGGCGCGACGGATTCGGCCACCAGCCGTTCGGCGATGCGGCGCTGGAGTTCGCGTCGCAGGCGCCGTTCCACATGGGCTTCTACCACGAGGCCTGGATCGTCTACGAGGCCGCCTCGTTCCTGCGCCGCACCTACCCCGAATACCGGATCCACCTGTACCGGTCGCTCGCGGCCTTCGCGCTCGCCAACGGCCACCCGTACTGGGGCTGGCGCTTCGCCGGCTGGGCGCTGCACTACGAGCAGGACCTGACCCAGCCGTACCACGCGACCGTGCTTCCGGGCGTCAGCGTGGCGCGGATGCTGTGGATCAACACGCTCGACATCCTGGGCATGCACGGCGCCAAGGAGCGGGCGATCCGCTTCGTGTCGAACCGCCATCTGGCGCTCGAGAACTACCAATACCACCGGATGCGCAACGACTACCTGCAGCACGACATGGACGATCCGCTGCTCGCCGCGCTGCGCGACACCTCGCGCGACGCGTTGCAGCTGCGGTATACCGACAACACGCCGCGCCAGATCGTCAGCCTGCAGGCGCATGCCTGGGCGGACCGTACCGATGCCGCGCTCGTGCGCGACATGCCGGCGCGCTACATCTCCGACCCGGACTATGTGTTCGAGCAGACCGAGCCCGACATCGATATGGCCGCGGTGATGCAGCAGGCCACGCCGGAGCGGCAGGCCGACCTGGCCCATCTGCTCGCGGAACTGCTGCAGCATTTCGGAACGCACACGCGGGTCTTCATCGCGTCGCTGCTGCCGCAATCCCACTGACGCGCCCCGGCTTGGCGCCGGCGCCGCAACACGGAACCTCGGCGCGCCAAACCAGTCCAATCAACGTCGTCGAGGCGAGTTCCCCGGCGACAGGAGGTATGGTTATGAATCATGTGAAGCATTGGCAGGACCCGGTGAACTGCTTGCTGGGTTTGTGGTTCGTTCTGTCGCCCTGGGTGGTGGGCTATCAGGATTCGTCGGGGGCCGTGGCCACGGCCATCGTCCTCGGCATCCTGATGATCATCGCCTCGTTCGGCGCGATGCTGATTCCGAAGGCCTGGGAGGAGTGGTCCGAGGTCGTGCTCGGGATCCTGATGATCATCGCACCCTGGGTGGTGCAGTTCAGCTCGAACGGCGACGCGATGCGCACTTCGGTCATCACCGGCATCGTGACGCTGATCCTGGCGCTGTGGACGCTGCTGACCGACAAGGACTACGGCACCATGACGCACAAGGCCGCGCATTGAGGGCGCGCTGACGAAGAAGAAACTTTGAGTGAGGCCGAGGCGGCAGCCGCTGCCTCGCGATGCCTTGTCAAACAGGCGGGGGTGGCTGCGTGCCGCACCCGCCTGTTTTCAATGCGCCGCGGACGGTGTGTACGGATGGAAGCCGTGAG
>JAFECV010000527.1 GCA_018241985.1 Pseudomonadota bacterium
GACCGGCTTGATGTTGGTCGACAGGTACGTGCGCGCAACGCCGATCACCGGGTCGCCCCAGTTGAATACGACGTCCATCGACATGTCGAAATCGTGCGTCGCCATCCGCTTGGCCCAGGAGGGGAAATCGGCCGAGGCCCGGACCTCGGCGGCAACGCCGATCTTCTTCATCTGGCCTCGGATGTATTCCGCGACCGTCTTCTGGTAATCGTTGACGCCCGGCAGGTAGTCGATCGTCAACGGGAAACGCGTGCCGTCGCCGCCGGCCTTGTAGCCGGCCTCGTCCAGCATCGCGGCCGCCTTCTTCAGATCGAACGGGTACTTGACGATGTCGTTCGGCGCATAGAACGGGCTGCTCGGCGCGATCGGACCCTCGGCCGGCACGGCGAACCCGCCCATCAGCACCTTGGTGATGAAATTCTTGTCGATCGCGGTGGCGATCGCGTGGCGCACGCGCACGTCCGACAACGGCTTCTTCGCGCAATTGAACGCAAGCCAGTTCAGGGGGCCGATGCCTTCGTAGCCCTTGGGCGTCAGCGCCACCTGTGGATTGGCGGCAAGGCGCTTGAGGTCGATCGGATTGGTCACGAACGGCACCATCTGGATATCGCCGCGTTCGAATGCGATCAGCATGCTGGACGCGTCCGGGTTGATCGTGACGATGACCTTGTCGAGATACGGGCGGCCCGGCAGGAAGAACTTGTCGAACCGCTCCATCACGACCCGCTGGCTCGGCGAGAACTCGACCCACTTGTACGGGCCCGATCCGACCACGTCGGTGCTGTTGCGAGGGTGGGTCTGCAGATTCTGGCCGTCGTCGTAGATGTGCTTGGGCATGATCGGGCACAGGGCCGGACTCATCGCCAGAAGCAGCGCCGGATGCGGGGTGCTGGTGCGGATGATCGCGGTGTGCGCGTCGGGGGTGTCGACCTTTTCGACCGGCCCCATCATCGTCTTGAACGGATGGTTCGCCTTGATCGCCATGATGGAGAACGCGACGTCGGCCGAGGTCACCGGCTTGCCATCGTGGAACAGCGCGTTCTTGCGCAGGTTCAGCGTGAGGCTCTTGCCGTCGGCGGCGAACTTCCATGACTCCGCCAGATAGGGCTGCGGATTCCATTTGTCGTCGTAGCGCAGCGGACTCGCGAAGAGCTGCGTCGATGGCATGGCCGTTGCGATGCCCGACTGCACCGCACCGTTCAGCGTGCGTGGGACCTGCGTGGATCCGATGACGAGAATGCCGCCGCGCTTGGGGGTCTGTGCATGCGACGGAATCGACCAGGCCGCAGTCGCAGCGCCCATCGCGAGTGCCAAGGTATCGCGGCGCGTGAGTCGGAAATCGGACATGGGAAACCTCAGAGAAAGAAACCCTCATGTTCCGTAACGCGGTGCCTCCTGTCAACGCGGTAACCCAGTAGATGCCGGCGTATCGACGGTGCCAGATCGGCGCTTTCGATGGAGCCAGCCGACGCTAGAGCGTCATGCGCCGCGGTCCCGGCTCACAACCATTCGTCGTGCAGGTGATAGCGGTGGTAGAGGAAGCGCTGCCCGATACGCCTGAACGGTGCGAAAGCGCGCGATTCGACCCTGTTGAATACGTTCGGGTACGGCAGCGGCGAGTCGTAGATCGGCAGATCGAAGACCTTCAGCTGCTTGCCGGCGATGCGCTGCGCCATGCGCCGCCCGGCATGCGCCGAGAAGCTCACGCCGTTGCCGCCGTAGCCGAGCGCATAGAACACGGTCTCCTTCGGGTCCGGCTGGAACACGCGCGGCATCATGTCGTGACTCACGTCGACCCAGCCCCACCATGAATGCGCGATCTCGATGCCCTTGAGCGGCGGGAACTTGCGGTGCAGCCCGTCGATCAGCACCTGCATGTGACGCGGGTTCGGCGCGTCCGCGCCGGTGATCGAACTGCGGCTGCCGATCTGCACGCGGTTGTCGGCCAGCTTGCGGTAATAAAAGCGCAGCGTGCGGGTGTCGGTGATGAAGATGTGGGTGCGGAAGTTCGTTGCTTCCAATTCCGTAGCAGTCAACGGGCGTGTCACCAGCGAATTCGACAGGATCG
>JAFECV010000528.1 GCA_018241985.1 Pseudomonadota bacterium
AGGAAACCATGCAATCGACTTCGACCCCCTCCTCCCTCCCTCTGGTCAGCGACCTGCGTGCCGCCGCGCCCCACTCCGAAGTCGCCGCAGCAGCGACGGCCGGCGGCGCGCTCGCGCACTACCAGATCATCCGCCGCAACGGCGCCGTGGTGCCATTCGAGCCGAGCAAGATCGCGATCGCGCTGATGAAGGCGTTTCTGGCGGTGCACGGCACGCAGGGCGCGGCGTCGGCGAGCGTGCGCGAGCTGGTCGACGGCCTGAGCCAGGCCGTGACGCGCGCGCTGATGCGCTCGCGCCCGGGCGGCGGCACCTTCCACATCGAGGACGTGCAGGACCAGGTCGAGCTCGGCCTGATGCGCGGCGGCCACCACGAGGTCGCGCGCGCCTACGTGCTGTACCGCGAGCGCCGCGCGCAGGAACGCGCGCGCCACGCCGCCGAGGCTGCGCCGCAGGCGATCGTGCTGCATGTGCTGGAAGACGGCGAACGCGTGCCGCTCGATCCGGCCCGGCTGACGACGCTGATCGAATCCGCCTGCGCCGGCTTGGGGCAAGACGTGCGGCCCGAGCCCATCGTCGCGGAGACCATGCGCAACCTGTACGACGGCGTGCCGATGGACGAGGTGTACAAGGCGGCGATCCTGGCCGCGCGCACGCTGATCGAAAAGGATCCCGACTACACCTACGCGACCGCGCGGCTGCTGCTGCACACGATGGCGCGCGAGGTGCTGGGCGTGCAGGTCGATGCAGGCGCGCTGGCAGAGCAGTACGCCGACTACTTTCCGCAATGCATCCGCCGCGGCGTCGAGGCCGAACTGCTCGACGAGCGGCTGCTGCAGTTCGACCTGCAGCGGCTCGGCGCGGCACTCAAGCCCGAGCGCGACCTGAAGTTCGACTACCTCGGGCTGCAGACGCTGTACGACCGCTACTTCCTGCACGTGAAGAAGACCCGGATCGAGCTGCCCCAGGTGTTCTTCATGCGGGTGGCGATGGGCCTGGCGCTGAACGAGATCGACCGCGAAGCGCGCGCGATCGAGTTCTACGAGGTGCTGTCGTCGTTCGACTTCATGAGCAGCACGCCGACGCTGTTCAACAGCGGCACGCTGCGCTCGCAGCTCTCGTCCTGCTACCTGACCACCGTGCCGGATGACCTGGACGGCATCTACGAGTCGATCAAGGAGAACGCGCTGCTGTCGAAGTTCGCCGGCGGCCTGGGCAACGACTGGACGCGCGTGCGCGCCCTGGGCTCGTACATCAAGGGCACGAACGGCGAATCGCAAGGCGTGGTGCCGTTCCTGAAGGTGGTCAACGACACGGCCGTGGCCGTGAACCAGGGCGGCAAGCGCAAGGGCGCGGTCTGCACCTACCTGGAGAGCTGGCACCTGGACATCGAGGAATTCCTCGAGCTGCGCAAGAACACCGGCGACGACCGGCGCCGCACGCACGACATGAACACCGCGAACTGGGTGCCGGACCTGTTCATGCGCCGGGTGATGGAAAACGGCCCGTGGACGCTGTTCTCGCCGAACTGCGTGCCCGACCTGCACGACAAGTTCGGCGCGGAATTCGAGCGCGCCTACGTGGCCTACGAAGAGCGCGCGGCGCGCGGCGAGATCAAGCCGGTGCGCACGATCCAGGCGGTGGACCTGTGGCGCAAGATGCTGACCATGCTGTTCGAGACCGGCCATCCGTGGATCACGTTCAAGGATGCCTGCAACGTGCGCTCGCCGCAGCAGCACGCGGGCGTGGTGCATTCGTCGAACCTGTGCACCGAGATCACGCTCAACACCAGCGACTTTGAAACCGCGGTCTGCAACCTCGGCTCGGTGAACCTGCTGAACCACCTGACCGACGCCGGCGACGCGGGAAAAACGCTCGACCACGAGAAGCTGAAGCAGACCGTCGCGACAGCGATGCGCATGCTCGACAACGTGATCGACATCAACTACTACGCGGTGAAGAAGGCGCGCGACTCGAACCTGCGACACCGCCCGGTCGGCCTGGGGCTGATGGGGTTCCAGGACGCGCTGTACGAGCTGCGCATTCCGTATGCGTCCGACGCG
>JAFECV010000529.1 GCA_018241985.1 Pseudomonadota bacterium
TTGGGCGATCTGGGCCTGTTGGGCCTGACCAAGCCGACCGAATACGGCGGCATGGGCCTCGACTATTCGTACAGCATGGTGATGGCCGAGACACTGGGTCTGATCCACTGCGGCGCGGTGCCGATGGCGATCGGCGTGCAGACCGACATGTGCACGCCGGCGCTGGCGCGCTTCGGCAGCGACGAGCTCAAGCGCAACTTCCTGGCGCCGGCGATCGCCGGCGACATGGTGGGCTGCATCGGCGTGAGCGAGCCGGCGGCGGGCAGCGACGTGTCGGGGATCAAGAGCGTCGCGCGCAAGGACGGCGGCGATTACGTGATCACCGGCCAGAAGATGTGGATCACGAACAGCCTGCAGGCCGACTGGATGTGCATGCTGGTCAACACCGGCGGCAACAACCCGCACAAGAACAAGAGTCTGATCCTCGTACCGATGCGGGACGGCCCGAACGGCAAATTGACCAAGGGCATCGAGGTCGCGCGCAAGATCCGCAAGATCGGCATGAACGCGAGCGACACCGGCCTGATCTATTTCGACGAGGTGCGCGTGCCGCAGCGCAACCTGATCGGCGCCGAGGGCCAGGGCTTCATCTACCAGATGCAGCAGTTCCAGGAGGAGCGGTTGTGGGCCGCGGCCAATTCGCTCAGCGGGCTGGGTGAATGCATCCGCGAAACCATAGCCTGGGCGCGCGAACGCAAGATGTTCGGCAGCACGCTGCTGGAGCAGCAGTGGGTGCAGTTCAAGCTGGTCGAGCTGCAGACCGAGCTGGAGTCCTTGCGCGCGCTCACCTGGGCCGCGGGCGAGCGCTACATCCAGGGTGACGACGTGCTGCAATGGGCCAGCATGGCCAAGCTCAAGGCCGGGCGCCTGACGCGCGAGGTGGCCGACACCTGCCTGCAGTTCTGGGGCGGCATGGGCTTCACCTGGGAGAACCGCGTCTCGCGCCTGTACCGCGACGGCCGCCTCGCGTCGATCGGCGGCGGCGCCGACGAGGTGATGATGGGGATCATTGCGAAGACGATGGGCATGGCGAAAAGACCGGCATGAAGCGAATCCTGATCGCCAATCGCGGCGAGATCGCCTGCCGCGTCGCGGCCACCGCGCGGCGCATGGCGGTGCGCACCGTCGCGGTTTATTCCGACGCCGACGCCGGTGCCAAGCATGTCGCCGCCTGCGACGAGGCGGTCGCGATCGGCGGCAACGCGCCGAAGGACAGCTACCTGCGCTGGGAGAAGATCATCGAGGCCGCGAAGGCGACCGGCGCGCAGGCGATCCACCCCGGTTACGGCTTCCTCAGCGAGAACGAGGACTTCGCGCAGGCCTGCTTTGACGCCGGCCTGGTGTTCATCGGCCCGCCCGCATCGGCAATCCGCGCGATGGGGCTGAAGGCGGAATCGAAGCAGCTGATGGACAAGGCCGGCGTGCCGCTGGTGCCGGGCTATCACGGCGCAGACCAGGACCCGGCGCTCTTGAAGAAGGAGGCCGATCGCATCGGCTATCCGGTGCTGATCAAGGCCAGCGCCGGCGGCGGCGGCAAGGGCATGCGCGAGGTCGCCAAGGCGGCCGATTTCGCCGACGCGCTCGCGTCGTGCCGGCGCGAGGCGAGCAACGCGTTCGGCAACGATGCGGTGCTGATCGAGAAATACGTGCAGCGGCCGCGCCACATCGAAATCCAGGTGTTCGGCGATACGCACGGCAACTATGTCCATCTGTTCGAGCGCGACTGCTCGACGCAGCGGCGCCACCAGAAGGTGCTCGAGGAAGCGCCGGCGCCCGGCATGACCGAGGCGCTGCGCGCGCGCATGGGCGAGGCCGCGGTCGCGGCGGCGCGCGCGGTCGGCTATGTCGGCGCCGGCACGGTGGAGTTCATCGTCGAGCAACGCGATGGCAGGATGGATTTCTTCTTCATGGAGATGAACACGCGTCTGCAGGTCGAGCACCCGGTCACCGAGGCGATCAGCGGCCAGGACCTGGTCGAATGGCAACTTCGCGTTGCGGCCGGCGAGCCGCTGCCGCTCGCGCAGGAGCAGCTGCGCATCCACGGCCACGCGATCGAG
>JAFECV010000052.1 GCA_018241985.1 Pseudomonadota bacterium
GCACCATGCCGGGCCGCGCGAGCAGCGGCTCCAGCACCGCCCATTCGCGCGCCGACAGGTTCACCGGCTCGCCGTTCACGCTGGCCTCGCGCGTCGCCGGGTTCAGGCTCACGCCCTTGTGCTGGAAGGTCGGCTCGCCGTGGCCGGCGCTGCGGCGCAGCAGCGCGCGGATGCGCGCCAGCAGCTCGTCGGTGTCGTAGGGCTTGACCACGTAGTCGTCGGCGCCGGCGTCCAGGCCGGCAACCCGGTCGGCGACCGCGTCGCGCGCGGTCGCGATCAGCACCGGTACGCGCTCGCCGCGCGTGCGCAAGTTGCGGAGCACGTCGAGCCCGTCGCGCCGCGGCAGGCCCAGGTCGAGCAGCACCAGGTCGTAGTTCTGCGAGCCGAGGGCGGTGTCGGCCATCGCGCCGTCCTTGACCCAGTCGACCGCGTAATGCTCGGCGCGCAGCAGGTCCAGCACGGCCTCGCCGATCATGGTGTCGTCTTCGACCAGCAGCAATCGCATCGCGTCAACCCAGACCTTCGCGTTGATTATGGGCAGCGCCGGCTTAGGCCAGCCTTAAGAGACGAGGGGGGACGGCCGCGCGCGGCCCCGCGGCGGCGCGGTTCAGCCGAGGCGCTGCCGGTGCCGCGCGATCTGCGCGCGCACCTGGGTCGGCGCGGTGCCGCCTATCGTTGCGCGCGCGTCCAGCGAGCCGCGCAGGCTCAGCGCGTCGTACACGTCCTCGTCGATGCGCGGATCGAACCCGCGCAGCACGTCGAGCGGCAGCTCGGACAGGTCGGCCCGCTGCGCGATCGCCGCCTTCACCGCCTTCGCCACCGTTTCGTGCGCGTCGCGGAACGGCACGCCCTTGCGGACCAGGTAATCGGCGAGATCGGTCGCGGTCGCGTAGCCGCGCTGCGCGGCCGCTTCCATCGCCGCCGCGCGCACCGTGATGCCGCCGACCAACTCGGCGAAGATGCGCAGCGTGTCGGCCAGCGTGTCGACCGTGTCGAACAGCGGCTCCTTGTCTTCCTGGTTGTCCTTGTTGTAGGCGAGCGGCTGGCCCTTCATCAGCGTGAAGAGGCCCATCAGGTGGCCGACCACGCGGCCACTCTTGCCGCGCGCGAGCTCGGGCACGTCCGGATTCTTCTTCTGCGGCATGATCGACGAGCCGGTGCAGAAGCGGTCGGCCAGGTCGATGAAGCCGACGCTCTGGTTCGTCCACAGCACCAGCTCTTCGGAGAGGCGGCTCACGTGCACCATGCACAGGCTCGCCGCCGCGGTGAACTCGATCGCGAAGTCGCGGTCGCTGACCGCGTCCAGGCTGTTCTGGCAGACGCAGGCTTCGCCTTCGTCGTCGACCATGCCCAGCGTCTTCGCGACCCGCTCGCGATCCAGCGGGTAGCTGGTGCCGGCCAGCGCCGCCGCGCCCAGCGGCAGCCGGTTGGTGCGACGGCGCACGTCCGCCATGCGCTCGGCATCGCGGCTGAACATCTCGACGTACGCGAGCATGTGGTGGCCGAAGCTCACCGGCTGCGCGACCTGCAGGTGCGTGAAGCCGGGCATGATCACGTCCGCGTGCCGATCGGCGAGATCGACCAGCGCCTTCTGCAGCGCGGTCAGCAGCAGCGCGATGCGGTCGATCTCGCCGCGCAGCCACAGGCGCACGTCGGTCGCGACCTGGTCGTTGCGGCTGCGCCCGGTGTGCAGGCGCTTGCCGGCGTCGCCGACCAGCTCGGTGAGCCGCGCCTCGATGTTCAGGTGCACGTCCTCGAGCTCGAGCTTCCACGCGAACGCGCCGGCCTCGATCTCCTGGCGGATCTGCGCCATGCCGCGAGCGATCGCCGCATGGTCCGCCGCCGAGATGATGCGCTGCGCGGCCAGCATCTCCGCATGCGCGAGGCTGCCTTCGATGTCGGCCTGCCAGAGACGCCGGTCGAACCCGACGCTGGCGGTGTAGCGTTGCACCAGCTCGCTCATCGGCTCGGAGAACAGCGCCGACCACGCCTGTGACTTTTTACCGAGCTGGTTCGAGGACATGTGGCGCAGAATTGGATGGATGCGAGACTCGCAAATTCTATCGGCGTTCTCCGACCTGCCGGCGCCGGGCGCCGACCCGCTGCCGGCCGCCGCGCCGGCAGCGACGCTGGTGTTCGACGCCTGCCATGTCGGCGTGATCCTGCGCGCGGTGCTGTTCGTGGAGGCGGTGGTCGGCGTCGGCCTGATGTTCGCCGCCGCCAGCTTTGCCGACTGGCTGTCGCAGCTCTCGCTGATCACCGGGGCCGCGCTGCCGGCGACGCTGGCCTGGCTGGTGGTCGCCTGCAGCCTGAAGCGCCCGCTGGCGCGGCTCGCGCGCGCCGCGCAGTACGCGGCCGGCGTGGTGCTGGGCGCCTGCGCCGGGTTGTACGGCTGCGGCATGCTGGTGCTGGTGCGCCTGGCCGAGCGCCCGCCCTGGCTCGCCAGCGCCTGCCTGGGCGCGCTGCTGGCGGCGCTGCTGGTGGTCGCGCTGGTGCTGCGCGCCAAGGGCCGCGCGCCGGCGCAGGCCACCGCGCGCCTCGCGGAACTGCAGGCGCGCATCCGCCCTCATTTCCTGTTCAACACGCTCAACAGCGCGATCGCGCTGGTGCGCGCGGAGCCCGCGCGCGCCGAGGCGATGCTGGAAGACCTGAGCGACCTGTTCCGCCACGCGCTGGCCGATCCGGCCGAGTCGGTCACGCTGGCGCAGGAGATCGCGCTCGCGCAGCGCTACCTCGCGATCGAGCAGATCCGCTTCGGCGCGCGCATGCGGGTCGAGTGGGCGCTCGATCCGCGCGCCGACGATGCGCGGCTACCGCCGCTGCTGCTGCAGCCGCTGGTGGAAAACGCGGTTCGGCACGGCGTCGAGCCGAGCGCCGACGGTGCGCAGCTCAAAATTTCGACCCAGCGGCGCGGCTCCAGCGTGGTGATCAAGGTCACGAACACGGTCGCGGCGCAGGGCCGCCGCGGCAACGGCGTGGCGCTGGAGAACGTGCGCGACCGCCTGAGCCTGCTGCACGACGTGCAGGGGCGCTTCCAGACCGTGCTGAAGGACGGCGTGTTCCAGGCGCGCATCGAGGTGCCAAAGTGAAACACCCCCAGTCTTCGCGCACTGCGTGTCGCTTCGCCAACCTCCTCTACAGGGGGCACCGCCAGCGGACCGGCGAAGCCGGATCCGCGGCGGCCGATGGAACGGCCTGCTCCGCGGCCCCTCGAACGCGTTTCATGCGTCGCGGGTCGGGCGAAGCGCGGTGGAGCAACTGAGATGAGCCTCAGCGTGCTGATCGTCGACGACGAGCCGCTGGCGCGTGCGCGGCTGCGCGCGCTGCTCTCCGACTGCCGCGCGCCGGCGGTGGTGCTCGGCGGCGAAGCCGCGAACGCGGCCGAGGCGGTGGCGCTGCTGCAGCGCCAGACGTTCGACGCGGCGCTGCTCGACATCAACATGCCCGGCGCCGATGGCCTCGCGCTCGCGCAGACGCTGCGCGGCCTGCCGCAGCCGCCGGCGCTGGTGTTCGTGACCGCGCATGCCCAGCACGCGGTGACCGCGTTCGAGCTTGACGCGGCGGACTACCTGACGAAGCCGGTGCGGCTCGAGCGCCTGCAGGCCGCGCTACAGAAAGTGGAGCGCATCATCGGCAGTCGACAAGGGCTTGCGGCCGATCCGGCACGAGAAATGCTGCTGGTGCAGGAACGCGGACGGATCGAGCGGGTGCCGCTGGCCGAGGTGGTGTATTTCAAGTCGGAGCAGAAGTACGTCACCGTGCGCACCGCCGCGCGCAGCTACGTGATCGACGAGAGCCTGAACGCGCTGGAGGAACGCCACGCGCCGCGTTTCATGCGCATCCACCGCAACGCGCTGGTCGCGCGGCTCGCGCTGCGCGCGCTCGAACGCAATTTCGATGCCGAAGAGGGCGAGGGCTGGGCGGTGCGCCTCGCCGGCGTCGACGAACTGCTGACCGTGTCGCGGCGCCAGGTCGTCGCGGTGCGCGAAGCGATCGGCGGCTGAGGGGGCGGCTGACGGCCTACTTCAACGTGCCGAATACACGGTCCCAGAACAGCGTCGTGACGCCGTAGTACCCCGCGGCCCCGCGGCGATGATGCATCGCATGGGCGCGGCGCAGCGTGTGCATCCAGCGCGAGCCGCCATGCCAGTGGTGCACCGCGTGGTGGATGCACGAGTAGCCGAGATAGCCGGTCATCACGCCCAGCGTCAGCGCAGCCGCGCGCCAGCGGTTGCCGAGCAGCAGCGCGGGCAGGTAGACCAGCAGCACGATCAGCGCCGCGCTGACCGCGGTCGGCGTGCAGATCAGCGCGGTCGGTCGCTCGTGGTGCGCCGCGTGCCAGGTGGAGAACGGCGGCAGCCCGTGCAGCACGAAGCGATGCGCCAGGTATTCCAGCAGGCTCCAGCTGAGCAGGCCCAGCACGATCAGCGCGCCCATCGCCGCGCGCTCGGACGGTGGCCCGGCGACGCCGATCAGGCCGGCCAGCAGCGCCACCGCCAGACCGTGAACCACGAAGTCGGCGACATAGGCCAGGCGGCTGTGTTCCAGTGCAGAGCTTCCCATGCACTACCCATCCCAACTCGTTGCAAACTGTTGTTCTAAGCCCGGCCGGAGCCGCTCGCGCCGCTCCAGCCCGCTCGGTTTTGATCTTACGCGCTCGTCATCGTTCACGGTGCGTGGGGTCATCCGGTGTTGCGCAGGCCGGCGGCGATGCCGTTGATCGAGATGTGGATGCCGCGCCGCACCCGCTCGTCGGCCTCGCCGGCGCGGTAGCGGCGCATCAGCTCCACCTGCAGATGGTGCAAAGGGTCGATGTACGGAAAGCGGTGCCGGATCGAACGCGCCAGCGCCGCGTTGTGCGCGAGCCGCTGGCGTTCTTGCGTGATCAGCGCCAGCGCTTCGACGGTG
This sequence comes from Pseudomonadota bacterium, assembly GCA_018241985.1. GTDB lineage: Bacteria > Pseudomonadota > Gammaproteobacteria > Burkholderiales > Burkholderiaceae_C > Rhodoferax_A. Next base: position 4,909 of record JAFECV010000052.1, read on the forward strand.
CGCTGCCATTCGGCCTCGATCGCGCCGAACACCTTGCGGCGCAGCCGTGCATCGGCCACCAGATCGGCGTAGCGCGACGCCAGCGCCAGATCGCTCTTGGCCAGCACCATGTCGATGTTGGACAGCAGGGTCCGGAAGAACGGCCACTGCTGATACATTTTTTGTAGCAACCTGAGCGCTTCCCGTCTGCGTTTCGGGCCATTTTCATTCAAAAAATCCTGCACCGCGCCGCCGAAACCGTACCAGCCCGGCAACGTGAGGCGGCACTGGCCCCAGCTGAAGCCCCAGGGGATCGCGCGCAGGTCCTCGATGCGCTGCGAGGCCTTGCGCGACGCCGGACGCGAGCCGATGTTCAGCTCCGCGATCTCGCGGATCGGCGTCGCGTTGTAGAAGTACTCGGCAAACCCCTCGGTCTCGTACACGAGCGCGCGGTACGCGGCCATGCTGCGCTGCGACAGCTCTTCGGCCGCGGCCAGGAACGCCGCGCTCGCCGCCTGCGTCGGCTGCAGCAGCGTGGCCTCGAGCGTGGCCGCGACCAGCGTCTCCAGGTTGCGCCGGCCGATCTCGGGGTTCGCGTACTTGGACGCGATCACCTCGCCCTGTTCGGTGAGCCGGATCTGGCCGCGCACCGTGCCCGGCGGCTGCGCCAGGATCGCCTGGTAGCTCGGGCCGCCGCCGCGGCCGACGGTGCCGCCGCGGCCGTGGAACAGCCGCAGCCGCACGCCGTGGCTCGCTGCCAGCTCGTCGAACAGCTCGACCAGCGCGATCTCGGCGCGGTACAGCTCCCAGTTGCTGGTGAAGATGCCGCCGTCCTTGTTGCTGTCGGAGTAGCCGAGCATGATGTCCTGCTCGGCGCCGGAGCGCGCCAGCAGCGCGGCCACGCCGGGCAGCGCGTAGAACTCGCGCATGATGGGCGCGGCATTGCGCAGGTCCTCGATGGTCTCGAACAGCGGCACCACGATCAGGTCAGCGCGCGTGTGCGCGTCGTCCAGCACGCCCTGCATCAGGCCGGCTTCCTGCATCAGCAGCAGCACCTCGAGCAGGTCGCTCACGGTCTCGGTGTGGCTGATGATGCAGTGGCGGATCGCGGCATCGCCGAACTGCTCGCGCAGCTCGCGCGCGGTCTCGAAGATCGCGAGCTCGCTCTGCGTCAATGCCGAATACTGAACGCCGCGCACGCGCAGCGCGCGCGCGTCGTTCAGCAGCGCCAGCAGCAGCGTGCGCCGCGCCGGTTCATCGAGCCTCGAATAGTCCGGTTCGATGCCCGCGGCGGCGAGCAGCTCGGCCACCACCCGCTCGTGCTGGTCCGAACTCTGGCGCAGGTCGATCGTCGCGAGGTGGAAGCCGAACACCTGGGCGGCGCGGATCAGCCCGTGCAGCCGCTGCGCGACCAGCGCCGCGCCGCGGTGCGCGAGCAGCGACGCCTCGATCGTGCGCAGGTCGCGCAGAAAATCTTCGGCCTTGGGATACGGATCCTGCGGCGCGACCGCGTGGCGCGCCGCGTCGCCACCGGTAAGAATCTTCAGCGTCGCGGCCAGGCGCGCATAGACGCCGGTGAGCGCGCGCCGGTACGGCTCGTCGCGGCGGTGCTCGCTGGTGTCCGGCGAGCGCTCGGCCAGCGCCTGCATCTCGGGGCTCACCTGCACCAGCAGCGCCGACATCGAGAGCTCGCCGCCGAGCCGGTGCACCTCGGTCAGGTGATGGCGCAGCGCGACCTCGGCCTGGCGCCGCATCGCGTAGCGCAGCGTCTGGGCGTCGACGTTCGGGTTGCCGTCGCGGTCGCCGCCGATCCACTGCCCCATGCGCAGGAATGCGTGCACCGCGTGCCCGCCGAGCTCGGCTTCCAGCGCCTCGTACAGGCGCGGGATCTCGCGCAGGAACGTGGCCTCGTAATAGCCGAGCGCGTTCTCGACCTCGTCCAGCACGGTCAGCTTCGACAGGCGCAGCAGCCGCGTGTGCCAGAGCTGCATCACGCGCGCGCGCAGTTGCGCCTCGTTCGCTGCGAGCTCGCGCGGCGTCAGCGCGTCGCGGCCGGCCCCCGCGTCGACCGCGCATTCCGCGCGCTGGCGGATCTCGTCGCGCGCCGCCAGCAGCTGGGCGATCTCGCGCTCGGCATCGAGCAGGCTCTTGCGCTGCACCTCGGTCGGGTGCGCGGTCAGCACCGGCGACAGGTAGGCCTGCGCCAGCGTTCCGGCCACCGCCTTGGGCGCGATGCCGGCCGCGCGCAGCCGCGAGAACGCGACCTCGATGCTGCCTTCCTGCGCGCTGCCGAGCCGCTCGTGCACCGCGCGGCGGCGGATGTGGTGCCGGTCCTCGGCCAGGTTCGCCAGATGGCTGAAGTAGGTGAACGCGCGGATCACGCTCACCGCCTGCGCGCCGCTCAGGCCCTTCAGCAGTTTTTTTAGCGCCGCGTCGGCGCGCGCGTCGGCGTCGCGGCGGAACGCGACCGAGAGCTTGCGCACCTGCTCGACCAGCTCGTACGCGGCGACGCCGTCCTGCTCGCGGATCACGTCGCCGAGGATGCGCCCGAGCAGCCGGATGTCCTCGGCCAGCGGGCGCTCGTTGTCGCGCTTGTCCTTCGTCGGGCGCTGCGCCGGGCGCGCGCGGGCCGGGCGTGCGGAGGTGTCGATGCCTGCATCTGCCGCTGCGCCGGCGCGGGTTCGGGTCGTCATCGGAGCTTCATCCTTGGCGCCGCATGCGGGCGGTGCGCGTGCGGCGAAATGCCGCATGCTAGCATCGGCCATCCCTCCCGAAAGAGCTGCTTGAAGGTGACGCAACCCCGCCCGGCCGCGCGCCCCCGCATCGTCATCGCCACGCGCGAGAGCCGGCTGGCGCTGTGGCAGGCGCAGCACGTGCAGTCGCTGTTGACGGCGCGTGGCCATGAGGTCGCGTTACTCGGCATGACGACCCGCGGCGACCGCATTCTCGACCGCTCGCTCTCCAAGGTCGGCGGCAAGGGCCTGTTCGTGAAGGAGCTGGAGGCCGCGCTGGAAGAGGGCCGCGCCGACATCGCGGTGCACTCGCTCAAGGACGTGCCGATGGATCTGCCGGACGGCTTCGCGCTGGCCTGCGTGCTCGAGCGCGAAGATGCGCGCGATGCGTTCGTCTCCGCCCGCTACGCCGCGCTGGCCGAGCTGCCCGCGGGCGCGGTGGTCGGCACCTCGAGCCTGCGGCGCGTGGTGCTGCTGCGCGCGCTGCGGCCGGACCTGCGCATCGAACCACTGCGCGGCAACCTCGACACGCGGCTGCGCAAGCTCGACGAGGGGCGGTTCGACGCGATCGTGCTGGCCGCGGCCGGCCTGAAGCGCCTGGCCTTGAGCGCGCGCATCCGCGCGCTGTTCGAGCCGGACCAGATGCTGCCCGCGGCCGGGCAGGGCGCGCTGGCGATCGAGGTGCGCGCCGAACGGCGGGACCTGCTCGATGCGCTTGCCCCGCTGGCGCACCGGCCGACCTGGCTGGCGGCCTGCGCCGAGCGCGCGGTCAGCCGCGCGATGGGCGGCAGCTGCTCGATGCCGCTGGCGGCCTATGCGCGCTTCGACGGTGCGGCCCTGCGGCTGGACGCCGCCTGGGGCGAACCGGACGGCGGCGCGGCGCTGGTGCGCGCCGGAGCCATGGCACCAGTCACCGATGCGGCAGCGGCCGAGGCTCTGGGGAGCGAGGTCGCGGCGCAGTTGCAGCGCGGCGGCGCCCACGCGCCCGTGTCCGCGGATTGACCGACCCGCCGCAGCATGCGCGCGATCGTGACCCGCCCCGCGCGCGAGGCCGAGCGCTGGTGCCGCGACTTGGCCCGGCGCGGCATCGAAGCGGTTGCACTGCCGCTGATCGCGATCGAACCGATAGCGAGCCCCGCGGCGCGCGCCGCGCTCGCCGCGGCCTGGCAGCGCCTCTCGAGCTACCGCGCGCTGATGTTCGTCAGTGCCAACGCGGTCGACGGGTTTTTCAAGGCAAAACCGGCGGATGCGAGCGTATGGCCATCACAGTTTGCTACTAAAAATAGAGCAAACCACGACTCGGATCACGATCTGAACCACGACCCCGTGCCGCGCTGCTGGGCGCCCGGGCCGGGCACGGCGCGCGCGCTGGTGAAGGCCGGCGTGCCGCGGGAGGCTATCGATCTGCCCGATGCCGGCGCCGCGCAGTTCGATTCCGAAGCGCTGTGGCAGAAGGTGCAGCCGCAGCTCGCGCGCGGCGTAGCTGGCGCGCCGGTGCTGATCGTGCGCGGCAGCGACGGCGGCGACGATCATGAGGCCGATGGTGGCGCCGTGAGTGCCGCTGGTACCGGGCGCGACTGGCTCGCGCGGCAGCTCGCGCAGGCCGGCGTGCCGGTGCAGTGGCTCGCGGTGTACCGGCGATCGATGCCGGCCTTCGACGCGGCGCAGGCCGCGTTGGCGGCACAGGCGGCGGCCGACGGTTCGGTCTGGCTGTTCGGCAGCGCGCAGGCGGTGCGGCATCTGACCGGGTGGCTGCCGGCGCAGGACTGGTCCCGGGCGCGCGCGGTCGCGACCCACCCGCGCATCGCGCAGGCCGCGCGGGGCGCGGGTTTCGCTGTTGTTTGCGAGTCACGTCCGGCGCTGATCGACGTGGTCGCGTCGATAGAATCGCTGGCAT
>JAFECV010000530.1 GCA_018241985.1 Pseudomonadota bacterium
CCGCTGGCGCCAGCTGCAGCGGCGGCGTACATTGCAGATGGAAAGCGTTCCCGCGGAGCCCGCGATGCCCGAGCCTCGAACCCACGATCACGCCCACGACGATGACCACGACCACAGCACGCTCGGCGAGATGGACCGGCGCGTGCGCGCGCTGGAGACCGTGCTCGCGCAAAAGGGCTACATCGACCCGGCCGCGCTCGACGCGCTGATCGACAGCTACCAGACGCGCATCGGTCCGCGCAACGGCGCACGGGTGGTGGCGCGCGCCTGGACCGACCCGGCGTACTGCCGCTGGCTGCTCGCCGACGCGACGGCCGCGATCGCGTCGCTCGGCTACACCGGGCGCCAGGGCGAGCACATGGTCGTGGTCGAGAACACGCCGCGCCGGCACAACATGGTGGTCTGCACGCTGTGCAGCTGCTACCCCTGGCCGGTGCTGGGCCTGCCGCCGGTCTGGTACAAGAGCGCGCCGTACCGTGCGCGAGCGGTGCGCGATCCGCGCGGCGTGCTGGCCGAGTTCGGCGTCGCGCTGCCCGGCGACACCGAGATCCGGGTCTGGGACTCGACCGCCGAAGTCCGCTACCTGGTGCTGCCGATGCGCCCGGCCGGCAGCGACGGGCTGGACGAGGCGGCGCTCGCCGAACTGGTGACGCGCGACTCGATGATAGGCACCGGCCTGCCGAAGACGCCGGCCAGTTCGACGACGAGTGCGACGACGAGTGGGGGTGCGCGATGAGCGGCGAGGGCTACCAAACCCATGCCGATCTCGGCGGCCTGCAAGGCCTCGGGCCGGTCGTGCCCGAACCCGAGGGCGATCCGTTCCATGCCGACTGGGAGGCGCGCGCGCTGGCCGTGACGCTGGCGATGGGCGCGACCGGCAGCTGGAACATCGACATGAGCCGCGCCGCCCGCGAAACCCTGCCCGACTACAGATCCTCAAGCTACTACCGGATCTGGATCGCGGCGCTGGAGAAACTGCTCGCCGAGCGCGGCCTGGCGAGCGCGGAGGAACTGGCCGCCGGCCGTCCGCTCGCGCCGGCGCGAGCAGTGGCCCGCGTGCTGGCTGCGCCCCAGGTCGCCGAGGTGCTGGCGCGCGGCACGTCGGTGGCCCGGGTGCCGACCACGCAGGCGCGCTTCGTGGTCGGGCAGCGGGTGCGCATGCGCGCCGAGGCGCCGCCGCATCACACGCGGCTGCCCGGCTACGCGCGCGGCAAGTGCGGCCGCATCGAGCGGGTGCACGGCGTGCACGTGTTCGCCGACAGCCACGCGCAAGGCCTGGGCGAGGACCCGCAATGGCTGTACACGGTGGCGTTCGACGAGGAGGCGCTGTGGCCGGATCGGCCGCCGCGCGAGCGCCAACGCCTGACGGTCGCTATCGACGCGTGGGAACCGTATCTGGAACCGGTGGAATCGGTGGAGTTGGCCGATGGCTGACGTCGCCGCAGCGCCCGACCCGGGCGCGCTGCCCGGCCTGCCGCGCGCGGCGGACGGCCCGGTGTTCGCCGTGCCCTGGCAGGCGCAGGCGTTCGCGCTCACGCTGGCGCTGCACCGGCAGGGCCTGTTCAGCTGGACCGAATGGGCCTCGGCGCTGGCGGCGCAGATCCGCGCGGCGCAGGCGGCCGGCGATCCGGACCTGGGCGACAGCTACTACGACCACTGGCTCGCCGCGCTCGAGACGCTGGTCGCCGCGAAGGGCGCGAGTTCAAAGGCCGAGCTGCAGCACTACGCCCAGGCCTGGGGCCGCGCGGCCGAGCGCACGCCGCACGGCAAGCCGATCGCGCTCATCGACGGCGACTTCGCTCCCGATCCGGGGCGGCAGCCTTGAGCCGGCCCGCGGCGATTGCAGCCACGGCCGCCGGCGCGACCTTGGGCCGGGGCGGCGCTGCACGTCGTGCAGCCGGATTCGGAGGACGACGATGAACGACACGGTGCGGGTGGAAAAGCTGGACCAGGTCACGCTGGTGACGCTGGACCGCCGAGCGGCGCGCAATGCGGTCGATGCGCCGACCGCGCGGGCGCTGTACGACGCGTTCCTCGCGTTCGAGCAGGATGCCGG
>JAFECV010000531.1 GCA_018241985.1 Pseudomonadota bacterium
CGCAGACGTACATCCGCACGTGGCCGGTTTCGAGCGGCACGAACGGCTCCGTCGCACGCGACAGCGTGTTGTAGATGCGCAAACTCATGGGTCGGGGATGGGTCGCTGGCCTTTGGGTCACGCGGTCGTGCTCCGGGCCGTTCAGTCTCGGAGACTATGCCTCGGTCTTGCTTCTTTCGTTCTCACGCAGGCCCGCGCGAACCCCTCAGATAGAATCGAATGCAGTATATAGTCCTGGCCTGCGCGCGTCACTGCGCATCGTCCTCCAGGCGCCATGAAGCCCATCCGCCGCGTCGTGTTTCCGCTGCTCGCGAGCGTCGCCGCGACGCTGCTGCTCGCGCTGCCCGCGGCCCATGCCGACGACTATTCCGACGTGAGCCAGCTCGCGCGCAACGGGAAAACGACCGAGGCGCTGGCCAAGGCCGACGGCTACCTCGCGAAGAATCCGCGCGACCCGCAGATGCGCTTCATCAAGGCCGGGATCGAAGCCGACATGGGCAAGACCGACGAAGCGATCGCCGCCTACACCGAGCTCACGCGCGACTACCCCGAACTGCCGGAGCCCTACAACAACCTGGCCGCGCTGTACGCGGGCCGCAGCGAGTATGGCCGCGCCCGCGACGCGCTCGAGATGGCGGTGCGCACGAATCCGCGCTACGCGCTCGCCTACGAAAACCTGGGCGACGTCTACGCACGACTTGCTGCCGAGTCGTATGCGAAGGCGATCGCGCTGGACGCCGGCACGCGGGCCAGCGCCGCGCCCAAGCTCGCGGTGATCCGCAGCCTGTTTCCGGCAAAGGCTTCAACCCCGGCCGCGATATCCAGCGGCGCGACATCGACCAAGCCGGCGATCAAGGCCAGCGCGGCCGAGTAGGCGGCGAGCGGCAATCGCAACGGCGCGCTTTCCATGAAAGAGGCAGCGATGAAACCAATCGAAGAACGCCGTTCGCGGCGCGCCCTGCTGATTGCGACCGGGGCTGCGCTTGCGGGCTGGCCCGTCGCACATGCGCTCGCGCAGCCGAAGCCGAGTGTCGCAAAGGCGAATCCGAGGGTCGCTTTCGCGACGACGATGGGCGACTTCGTGGTCGAGCTCTATCCGGACGCCGCGCCGAAGACCGTCGCGAACTTCCTGCGCTATGTGAAGGAAGGCCACTACGACGGCACCCTGTTCCACCGCGTGATCAGGAACTTCATGATCCAGGGCGGCGGCTACGATCGCCAGTATGCGGAGCGGCCCACGCAGGCACCGATCCCGAACGAGGCGCGTGAGGCCGAACAGCGCGGCGGCTTGCGTAACGCGGTGGGCATGCTGGCGATGGCGCGCACCAACGATCCCGATTCAGCGACCGCGCAGTTCTTCATCAACGTGCACGACAATGCGTTCCTCGATCCGTCGCCGGCATCGCCCGGTTACGCGGTGTTCGGGCAGGTCGTCTCCGGCATGGCGGTGGTCGACAAGATCGCCGCCGTGCCCACCGGTCCGGGCGGGCCGTTTCCCACCGACGTGCCGCTGCAGGCCGTCGTCATCAACTCAGCACATCTGGTGAAATAGATCATGAGCAACCCGAAAGTCGAACTGCATATCGCCGGTCACGGCGTCGTCACGCTGGAACTCGATCGGGACAAGGCGCCGAAGACGGTGGCCAACTTCCTCGATTACGTGCGCCAGGGCCACTACGACAACACGGTGTTCCACCGCGTGATCGACGGCTTCATGGTCCAGGGCGGCGGCTTCGAGCCGGGCATGAAGCAGAAGGCCACGGGCAATCCGATCGAGAACGAAGCCAACAACGGCCTGAAGAACGACAAGTACACCGTCGCGATGGCGCGCACCGGCGACCCGCATTCGGCCACCGCGCAGTTCTTCATCAACGTGGCCGACAACGGCTTCCTCAACCACACCGCGCCCAGCGCGCAGGGCTGGGGCTACGCGGTATTCGGCAAGGTGGTGGCGGGCAACGACGTGGTCGACCGCATCAGGACCGTGAAGACCGGCCGGCGCGGCTACCACGACGACGTGCCGAACGACGACGTGGTGCTCGAAAAGGCC
>JAFECV010000532.1 GCA_018241985.1 Pseudomonadota bacterium
TGGGCTCGTGATTCAAGTCTTTTTGCCGCCAAGCGCACTGCGGACGCTCGCTGTCTGCTATCGAAAGCGTAGCGATGCAGAGAATCGAATGATGGAGGCGCGGCCCGGAGTCGAACCGGGCTACACGGATTTGCAATCCGCTACATAACCGCTTTGTTACCGCGCCGGATCCGGCAAAGGGTGCCAGAAAAAAGGGAAGCAGCGGGCTTCCCTTGTCAACCATCTGGAGCGGGAAACGAGTCATGCACTAGGGCACTAAGCCATTGATTCCCAAGCTCTTTCTTCGCCGAGGTAGCCAGCGAAGACTTTAATTATAGCCCTATTTTTCATCCTCGGCGGCGGAACTATCCATCGACTTCCAAGGACGTCCAACGAGCGTCTATCTATCTGCCGCGGGCTGCGGTTCATCCTTGGCGATTGATTTCCCTCTCTAATGCGGTCAGGCGCTTGACGATGCGATCGAAGACCAAGGTCTCGCCGTAGAACATCTGGGCATCCAGCATGGCCTGGTAGTCCCGTTGCAGCGCATTGAGCAATGGAGCATCAGGAATCAGCCGCAGGCCCCCGGCCTGGCACAGTTCGTAGTGGCTGAATCCGCTGCGGTAGAAGGTCTCCTTGATGCGCAACACGTCACGCAGCAACTCGGTATCGGCCAGCGCCCTGCGCCCCACTTCGTGATCGGCCAGGCGCGCCAGGTCATACCAATGCCGCGACAGCCGCTCGGCGCCAGCACGCAGATCAGGACGATGGCACTCGACATGGATCAGCGTGGCTTTCTCCCAGAACGTTCGCATCGGCGGCAGCACTGCCACCTGGGCAGTCGGGAACGCCAGCCCCGGCACGTGGGCGGCCACATCCGGCACGATCGTCATGGTGTCCTGCGGCAGCGTGGCATTGCGTCCACCGAATTCGAGCAAGACGCTCGGCCGCAGGTAGGCATCCGTGTTCTCCACCGCGCTCGGGTAGTACAGCCAGAGCTTCTCCGCGTCGTCACTGACTTCGATGATGACTTCATGCGCTGGGAGCGCTTGCGCCAGCGCTTCTCGCAAGGCCGGCACCAACTCCTCGGTGACATGCCTCACCAAAGCCACCTTGAGCGCATCGGACAGCTTCTTGCGCTGGGTGTTGGGAAGACCCACGAGGTCAGGCATATCGGCCACCAGACTCCGGTAGTCGATGGTGACGTCGATGTCCTCGGAGAAACGTTCGATGGCCTGATAGACCTTGGACAGCGACGTGCCGCCCTTGAACGCCATCGGCTTGCGAATCGGCAGCGCGAACAAGACACCCAGCACCTGGCACAGCCAGATGTCTTTTTCCAGAATTTCTGCGCGACGGCCCAGCACCGGTGCCAGGCCATGCAACAACTCGGCCTGCTCGGCCAGGGACAAATCGAAGTAGTGCGCCGTGGATTCAGGCATGGGCCGGTTCGCTTCGCTCGTAACGGGCCAAGGCTTCCACCATCCAGGCCGGCATCGATGCCTTGGCTCCACTCAGCGCCGCGAACTCGCCCGCCGGCAACTTCTTCGCGATCTGTTTGAACGTGTGTGGCGTGACCTGGCTTCGCCCCAGGTACCAGAGGGCCGACAGCGCTTGGCCTGCAGGCCGGCCCGCCAGCGCCAGTTTGCGCGGCGCCACGTGTTGCAGTCGGACGACCAGTTTGCCCAGCCGGAGCTGGTGCGAGGAGCCCGTGGTCTGAAAAACCACCTGCGCCGGCATCTGCGTGGACAGTCCCAGGCGCCGTGCGGCTTCTGCCCCATGAACCTCGATCGTCGCCCCTTCCGCCTCAGCCACGGTCCGCGCCACCACTTCGGGCGCAGGCATCGCCTTGATGCCGAACCGCCCGGCCTTGGGCACGATATACAGGCCATGACCGATGCGCTCAACGCTACCCGCCGTCGCCAGCCGAATCAAAGCCGGATCGATGGCCGCGCGCGAACCCAGCCCCGCGAACAATGCGGGGGTGAAGGGCTCGCCTGCGGGTTGCGAGGTGATGCGTTCACGGATGGCTTGGGACGTGCTCATGGCTGGATTGACCTTGGATGTTAG
>JAFECV010000533.1 GCA_018241985.1 Pseudomonadota bacterium
GATTCCCGACGAACAGGCGGCGATCAGCGCCGCGCTGATCGCGCTGGTCGACGCCGGCTGCGCGCTGGTGCTGACCACCGGCGGCACCGGGCCCGCGCCGCGCGACGTGACGCCCGAGGCGACGCTGGCGGTCGCGCACAAGGTGATGCCGGGCTTCGGCGAGCAGATGCGCCAGATCAGCCTGCAGTTCGTGCCGACCGCGATCCTGTCGCGCCAATGCGCGGTGGTGCGCGGCAACACGCTGATCATCAACCTGCCGGGGCAGCCGAAGGCGATCCAGGAAACGCTGGAAGGGTTGAAGGACGAAGCCGGCAAGACCCTGGTCGCGGGCATCTTCGCCGCGGTGCCGTACTGCGTCGACCTGATCGGTGGGCCGTACCTCGAAACCGACGAGGCGGTGTGCAAGGCGTTCCGGCCTAAAAGCGCGATCAGGCCGCCGCGCAGCGCCACGGGCAACTGATGCGCGGCTACTTGCCGACCATCTGGTTCAGCCGCTCGGCCTCGAACGCCTCGGTCTTCGCCGCATCGGCCGGCACGCAGCCGCCGGCGGTGCGCTCCCGGGACAGCGTCTCGATCGCCTTCCACAGCAGCGCGATCTGGTGCTCGTGCGACGAGGCGTTGTCGATCAGCCCCTTCATCGCCTGGCTCAGCGGATCGTCCTCCTGCGTGACGCCGTAGGCCGAGAACTTCGGGTGGTCGGTCACGTCCGCGCTCTCGCCGTGCTTGGACGGAATGATGCGCGCCGGAATGCCGACCGCCGTGGCGCCGGCCGGCACCGGCTTGATCACCACCGCGTTGCTGCCGATCTTCGCGCCGTCGCCGACCACGAAGCCGCCCAGCACCTTGGCGCCCGCGCTCACGACCACGTCGCGCCCCAGCGTGGGATGGCGCTTCGTGCCCTTGTACAGCGAGGTGCCGCCCAGCGTGACGCCCTGGTAGATGGTGCAGCCGTCGCCGACCTCGGCGGTCTCGCCGATCACCACGCCCATCGCGTGGTCGAAGAACACCCGCTCGCCGATCTTCGCGCCCGGATGGATCTCGATGCCGGTCAGGCCGCGCGAGACGTGCGACAGGAAGCGCGCAAGCCACTTCAGGCCGTGGTTCCAGCACCAGTGCGCGCGGCGGTGGAAGACGAGCGCATGCAGCCCCGGGTAGCAGGTCAGCACCTCCCAGCCGGTGCGCGCCGCCGGGTCGCGCTCGAGAATGCACTGGATGTCGGAGCGTAGCCGCGAAAACATGCGTCGAGTCTACCGGTTCGCACGCAGCTTCGTCGCCGGCCCAGGCTTGGCGCGGGCCCGGCCGGGCGTCCTCTCCTGCGTGTTCTGCGTGCTCTCCTGCGTGCGCTGCGCGCCGCTTTCCAGCGCGTCGGCGCGCCCCGCCGTGGCCAGCGCCGCGCGCGCGATGCCGCGCAGGATGTCGACCTCGGCCGGCGTGAGCTGCAGCCGGTTCGCGAGCTGGTTCAGCCGCGGCAGCAGCTTCTTCGGCGCAGCCGGGTCGAGGAAGCGGATCGCGACCAGCGCCTCGGACCAGTGCGCGAGCAGCGCCGCGACCTGCTGTGCGTCGGCCGTGGTCGCATGCGCCGCGGGAACCGCGGGCGCGGCCGCTGCGGCGCGCTGCGGCGCGAACCCGCCGAGCACCATCCGCCACTCGTACGCAATCACCTGCACCGCCGCCGCCAGGTTCAGCGAGCCGTAGCCCGGGTCGGTCGGCAGGCTCAGGCAGACATGGCAGCGGTACACGTCGTCGTTCGCGAGGCCGTAGCGCTCGGAGCCGAACAAAAACGCGACGCCGGCTTCGGAATTCAGAGACAAATCGGCCGAAAGCGAAGGAACGGTGCTGACAGTTTGCTCTCTTTTCAGGAGCATCTCGAAATGCGCGCGCGGCGTGCGGGTCGGCGGGCCGAAGTCGCGCGGCGTCATCGCGGTCGCGCACAGGTGTGTGATGCCGGCCAGCGCTTCATCCAGCGTGGCGGCGATGCGCGCCTTCGCCAGCACGTCGGTCGCGCCGCTGGCGCGGGCACGCGTCTCCTCCCGCTGCA